>NZ_CAWPIM010000066.1:0-259466 GCF_963888245.1 Vibrio sp. B4-6 | reverse complement strand
TCGACTGCTTTATAAGTTGCTGGGTATCAATGATGCCTTAGTGGAGGCTTGAGCCGTATGCAGTGAAAGTTGCACGTACGGTTCTTAGAGGGGCGGCACTTGGTAACAGGTGTCGTCTACTCGACAATTATATGGGGGGAGGTTAGGAGGGGGTGCTGCCAGCAACCAAGAAACACTCCACCCTAACCCTCCCCAATTAGTTTCGTGTTTGTTGGAGTTGTATTAATTGTGGAAAAGGAGGCCGTTTAGGGCTGAAAGGTTTATGGGGCTTGTTTTGAATTATGCGGTTTTAAAATATCAGCCAGCACGGAAAATGGTTTGGGTACTGGCTGAATTTTCGTGGTTAAACGATTTTAGGTTGGCCGTCGGAAGCGGTAGCGCCACCATCGACGGGTAAATTGACACCATTGATAAATGATGCATCGTCACTGGCTAAAAAGGCCACTGCGGCGGCAATTTCGCTCGGTTCTGCGGCGCGTCCTAGTGCGATGCGCTCGTTAAATTTATCTCTAATCTCTTGCGACCAACCATTGGTCATATTGGTTTTAACTAAGCTTGGGCACACGGCGTTAATTCGCACGCCAGCGGCACCGTGGTCTAACGCCATGGCGCGAGTGAGGTTGACTACCGCGCCTTTACTGGCGCAGTAAAATGCGGCACCCCAGTCGCCACCTAAGCCAGAGACTGAAGCGGTGTTGACTATGGTCCCCTGTGTTTTTAGCAACTCAGGTAAGGCAAATTTAGAGCAATACACGACGCCATCAATATTCACCGCTGATATTTTCTTCCAATCTTCAACGCTGCTTTCTAAGACGGAGCCGGGGATGTGGATGCCCGCATTGTTGACTAAGATGTCGAGTTTACCGAAGCGTGATACGGCGTTATCGATCATAGCTTTTACTTTTTTAGGGTCGGATACGTCAATTACTTGCGCCGCGACGCGTGTTGAGTCAAAAGCTTCGATGGCGGTGGCGAGTTGCTCTTCATTCCAGTCGGCCAGTACCACATTGGCCCCTTCATCATATAAACGCTGTGCTATCGCAAAGCCGATGCCGTTGGCGGCACCCGTGACTAAAGCGACTTTATGGGTTAAACCATTCATATTGTTTCTCCTTCGATATGCTCAAAAATTGGATCTCGATTTTCTTGTGTTCTGGGTAGCATCAACTTGTAGTTGTCGCTGTAATCAACGGGGATAGCGATGACAGCAGGTCCTTGAGTTTCCATGGCTTGATGCAGCATAGGCATCAGTTGATGACGTTCGGTCACGGCAAAGCCTTGCGCGCCAAATGATTCGGCATACGCTTTAAAGTCTATCGGGCCAAATTTTATTCCGGACGGGCGTTGATACTTTTTCATCTCTTGTATCTCGACCATGTTGTAGGCGTTATCGACCCAGATGATATGTACAATGTTGCATTTTAGGCGGACGGCAGTTTCTAACTCCATGCTTGATTGCATGAAGCCGCCATCACCAGAAACAGACACCACTTTGGTGCTGGGTTTAAGCAGGTTTGCACCAATCGCCCAAGGTAGGGCAACGCCCATGGTTTGCTGACCATTTGAAATCAGCATTTGACGGGCGCGAAAACAGCTTAAATAGCGCGCAATCCAGATATGGAAGCTGCCCATATCCAGACACAAAGTGGTGTCTGGGGTAATAATGGATTGCATCGCTTTGATTAAGGTTAATGGATGAAACCCATGCTGAGATTGACGAGTAGGGTAGGATTTTATTATCTGCCGCTGTTGCGCCACTTCCTCTAAAATCGATAAGGCTTTGGGAGAGAGGCGTGCGAAATTGGTGACACAATCGGTCATATCATCCAGTGATTGAACGATGTTGCCGACAATTTCCACGCAAGGTTGGTAATTGAGCTGATACTCTGCTGGTTCAATGTCTAAGTGGATGATTGGGGACTGTTTTGCGTTCCAAAGCTCTGGGTCGTACTCGATAGGGTTAAAACCAATAGTGACAATCAGGTCAGCATCTTGCAGCAATACATCTCCGGGCTGATTGTTAAATAAACCTACGCGGCCAGCGAAATGGTGATAATAGTTAATATCAACTGCCCCAGCGGCTTGATAGGTTCCGACTACAGGCAGTTGAGTGGTGCGCAAAAAACGGCTGATGGCTTGAGCATTTTCAGCGCGACTGGCGTGTAAGCCGAGTAAGACGACGCAGCGCTGTGACTGCTCGATTCGGGTAATGGCTTCTTCGATCGCTTCTGGGCTGGCTTGGCTTGAATGAACATTACGTGATGGAACAATAATATCAGTGAGTGTCTGGTCGGATAACACATCTTGGGGAATGCTAACGAAACACGCCCCCGGCCGGCCTGATTCTGCTGTGCGAAAGGCATTTGCCATCACTTCGCTGGCGGCATCAACATGTTGAATTTCTGCACTGGATTTTGTGATAGAGCGGAAAATACTGACGGTATCCATACTCTGGTGCGTTTGCTTTTGTTGATCTGCTCGTTTGACCGCGCCGCCGATAGCGACCAGCGGGTCACCTTCTGAATTGGCAGTGGCAACCCCTGAAACCAAGTTGCCACAGCCCGGGCCTGAGGTCACCATGGTGACTCCGGCTTTGCCAGTTAAACGGCCGATGACGCCGGCCATAAAGGCCGCATTGGCTTCGTGACGCACTGGGATCATTTGAATATTGGTGTCTTCAATGGCGTCAAATAACCGATCAATTTTGGCCCCCGGAATGCCAAAAATATAGCGGATACCCAAAGATTCCAGCTGTTGAGCGATTAATTGAGCGCCATTTCTAGTGGTAGGTTTTGTATTCATTTTTATACCCTTATTGTTGACTGACGTTGACACTTCTTGACGAAGTGGTGGTGCTATCTGGCGGCTTTTTTCAATTCAATTCTTTTTCTCCTGTTCAGCGCTATTTTTCCGCTTTTTCAATCGCGGTTCGGATGTCATTGGGAGCTAGGTTGGCTTTAAGGAAATCTAGCGAAGTCGGGGTATCAATTACCAAGCGCGATACTTTGCCAATTTGTAAAAAGCCCGACGAAATAGAGTAGTCCTGTATGTGGCCGCCGCCTTTTCTATCTTCGGTAATGAAATGTTCGTGATACCCCGGAACGTTAATACCTGTGGTGTACTGCGGGCTTCTAAAACCGGCGATAACGCCTTGTTTGAAGGTGAAATTAAATGTGGGCTGTTCTTTTACAACATCCAACATTGGGCGAAATGGGCGAGTTTGACGCGGCACGGTACGCGTTCTGACAAACTGATATAAACCGTCAATGCGTACTGCGCAGAAAATATTGTCACTGGGTACTAGCTCATCAATCAGATGATGAACGTCAGCACGAGACATTTTAGAGGTGATGGGAACTTCGACATCAGGAGAGAAAAAAGTCATGACGGCGAAGGGGGTTTGCTGCGCTAAGTGTGCGGGGTTAGCCGAACCATCGGCTTTTAATTGGAAAACCTCTTTATCAAACGCGATCAGTTCACCGTCTAATTGATTGAATGTGCCCAAGCCAAAATCGCCATGTTGCAGCAGTTGTTCAACCGTTGTTGCGCCTTCATAAACGCCAGCAATCAACGCACTCATCAACGAAGTTTGGTAAATCTCTCCATCCCCCGTTATATGATGATATTCAGCAAACTCTTTCGCTACATCGAGAGAACAAGCACAAAGCGGAGTGTAGAATCCACGCATGAGAATAACCATTTATGCAATAAAGTGTATATTTAGATTGACTTCTCCACGTGGCTAAATCCAATATAAATAAGATTTATTTCTATATGGAAAAGATATGGAGTTTCGCTATCTCAAGTATTTTGTGGCGGTGGCACAAACGCGCCATTTCACACGAGCGGCTGAAGTGTTAGGTATTGCTCAACCACCGTTGAGCCAACAAATAAAGAAATTGGAGCATGAGCTCGGTACGCTGTTATTCAAGCGTTTACCACGTGGGGTAGAGCTGACCGAGGCTGGGCAAATGTTTTATGTCGATGCGGTTACCATCTTAAATGATGTGGATCGAGCGAAGGCGAAAGTAAAACAGCTGGCGCGTGGAGAAAAAAATGAAGTGCGGATGGGCTTTGCTACTTCGGTTGCGATGAATACCCAAATATTATCCCGAGTGCGGGAGATAAGGGACAATTTTTCAAACGTGAATCTCACTGCGGTTGAGCAAGCGATGCCAGAGTTGGTTGAGCAGCTGAAAGCTAAGCAGTTGGATATAGCATTGGTGCGTTTACCTTGTTATGCCAGTGAGTCTTTACAGCGGGTGGTTTTATTTGAAGAGCCTTTTGTAGCGGTGATCCCTTTAGGGCATCCCTTGGCTGAAAAAGATCGCCTTACTTTAGTTCAGTTAAAAAATGAGCACGTTTTGTTGTTTCCTCGTGAAACGGGGCCAGCATTGCATGATGGTATGAAAGCGCTGTTTGACGATGTGGGCATCCGTGTCGATCAACGTTTTTCGGCTCCACAGTTGAGGTCTATGGTTGCAATGGCTCAAGCAGGATTTGGCGTAGCTGTTGTGCCCCAATCACTGGCTGAACATATCGATGATTCTGCCGTGATCACTTCTATCGAGGAGATGCCTTTTAACAGCCAAATTGCGGTGCTTTGGGAAGCCAGTAACTTAAATAAGCATGTGCTTAAGGTGGTGAAGGCATTAAGTCACCCAAAATAACATCCCCAGCATGATGATACTGGGGATGAAGCGTGTCAAAGTGGTAAGGTTAATCACGCTTACTTAGCGAGTTGAATGCAAAAACTCCACTACTTTATCGGGATAGTCAGTAAATAAACCATCCACTTTTACAGTGTTGTAGAACACATCGAGCATCCCATCAAAGCTGTCGGCATAAGGTGCAATGCGATCGGGTTCTGCGCGGAAGGTATAAGGGTGAACGACTAATCCGGCGGTTTTAGCGGCTTTCATCAATGGCTTGATGATGATGTTTTCTTTGGTTGAAGCGTCGTCAACCAACATAGGTTTCCACGGGCCAATGCCATCGGCGTAGGTAGCGACTTGCTTCATGCCGTTTGCTTCGAACATCCAATCATAGCTGTATGGCTGTGCTTGGCCGCCATCATAGATCATGGTCTCATTCCAATCGGTGTAGGCCATCAATTGAACCAGTTTGAGGTCCATGTTCATTGCTGGAAGCAGTTCATCATTAATGCGTTTTAGCTCGATAGGGTCAAAACATTGCAGATAAACGTTCGACTCTTGACTGTCGTAACCATATTCCTTCAGCATTTTCAGTACCGCTTTACTGATGTCTTTCCCTTCATAGCGGTGGAACCAAGGCGCTTTGATTTCTGGATAAATACCAATATCGTAACCGAGCGTTTTGTTCAGCCCTTGGATCAGCTCGATCTCTTCCGCTAAGGTTGGGACGGTGAAGTCTGATTTCCAAAGAGGGAAACGGTTGGGGAAACCAGCAGTTTTATTGCCTTTGTCATCGATATTAAAACCTTCAGTTACGCGCAGGCTTTTGATCTCTGCCAGCGTAAAATCGATGGCGTAATAGCGGCCATCACCACGTGCACGGTCAGGGAAACGCTCTGCAACGTCAGTGACGCGGTCAAGGTAGTGATCGTGTAGAACCACCAATTGGTCATCCTTGGTCATCACGACATCTTGTTCAATAAAATCAGGCTTCATGCCGTAAGCAAGCGCTTTGGCTTCAAGGGTATGTTCAGGCAGATAACCGGAAGCGCCGCGATGGGCTATCACCAATGGTTCTGCTTGAACCCACGCCGAGCTGGCTAAAGTAGCCATGGAAAGTGCGAGTAGTGTCAGTTTCATATTGTTATCCTTAAAAATTCCCCCTGACGTTGCAGGGGGAGAGTTTTGATTCAAAGTGAACAGTGCGTAACGTAAATTCAACACATTTAGGTGTCAGATTTATGATGGCGTTGACGCTTTTTCTTCCGCAAGTCTGTCTTTTTCTTTATGGTGAGCACGCTCGCCAATGTAGGCATACAGCAGACAAAGGATAGAAATACCGCACGAAGCGACTAGGATCATAAAGCCGCCATCCCAACCAAAGTGGTCAACGGTGTAACCCAATACTGCATTTGCCGCTACTGCGCCGCCGAGATAACCAAACAAACCTGTTAAACCTGCTGCGGTACCTGCTGCTTTTTTCGGAGCCAGTTCCAGTGCGTATAAACCAATCAGCATTACTGGGCCATAAATTAAGAAACCAATCGCAACAAGAGCCGCCATGTCGATACCTGGGTTACCGGCAGGGTTAAACCAGTAAATGAGTACCGCAAAGGTAACAAGAACCATGAATAAGATGCCCGCAGGAGCACGACGACCTTTGAATACTTTGTCGGATATCCAACCACACAATAGCGTTCCCGGAATACCTGCCCACTCATACAAGAAGTACGCCCAAGAAGATTTATCAACGGTGAACTCTTTAGCTTCTTTCAAATAAACAGGAGCCCAGTCCAATACGCCATAACGAATGAGATATACAAAAGCGTTGGCAATAGCGATAGACCACAACAATTTGTTAGAGAAAACGTACTTAAAGAAGATTTCCTTCGCGGTCATCTCATTCTCATGAGATTTATCGTAGTCGTCTGGGTAGTCATCTTTATACTCTTCAATCGGTGGTAAACCACAAGATTGCGGCGTATCGCGCAGCGTCATCCAAATGAAAATGGCAACTAAGGTCGCAAAAAAGGCAGGAACGTAAAATGCGGCGCGCCAATCATCGTTAAATGCCCAAAGACCAAACAAGAAAAGGGGACCAATTAAGCCACCGCCGACGTTGTGGGCTACGTTCCATACAGAAACAATTTCCCCACGTTCTTTACGTGACCACCAGTGAACCATGGTACGGCCACAAGCAGGCCAGCCCATACCTTGGAACCAACCGTTTAAGAACAGCAAAATAAACATCGCAGTAATGCTGCCTGTTGCCCACGGCATAAAACCGAAACAGAACATTACTAACGCAGACATTAAAAGGCCTGCACTTAAGAAGTAGCGTGGGTTAGAGCGGTCAGAAACACTCCCCATTAAAAATTTAGATAGGCCATAAGCAATCGATACGGCGGCAAGAGCTACCCCGAGATCACCGCGGCTAAAACCTTGGTCAATCAAATAAGGCATCGCCAAACTAAAGTTCTTACGAACAAGGTAGTAGCCTGCGTAGCCGAAGAAAATACTGATGAATAACTGCCAGCGCAAGCGGCTATAAGTGCTATCGAGCCGCTCAGTAGCGAGCCTCTCGATATGCGCTTGGGGTTTAAAGATACCAAACATAGTTGACCTCATTAATGTAGTGCGATGGTTCTAAAGCTCGAACGATAAAAAATGTTTCATTCGAAAGAGAACGGCATTGTCGTGTGCGACTGAATGTATTTCTGTGACAAATGTTACAAGGGAATTAATTTGCGCATAAAAACAAATGATTAGTTTTCATTTTTTCATGGTTAGTGCCATTAAATTGAGATGTAATCGTTTTCACTTTTGTTCGCGAGATGTTTGTTTTTGGTCGTTTTGTCGTCAATTGAATCGCAGATAAGGAAAGTTGGCAAAAATTGTTAAACCATGAAGTCACTCGAAACTCACTGTGAGTTCAATGATTCATATCCTTTTTGATTGGAAAGAGGGTGGCAAAATAAGCAAATAGTCCAGTATTCCTACCCAGATTTGACACTGTCTATTGATAATTCTTGCTAGCTTTGATTGGCAATTCATGTGTTACAGAGTGTCGTTCTGTGGCATTGATGTTAATAATACAAAAAGGAAGAATGATGAATAATATTAATAAAGTCAGTGTGTTGGGTTTGCTTTCATTGAGCGGATTGCTTTCTGCTCATGTACAAGCTCATGGTTGGGTTGAATTTCCGAGCGCGCGGCAAAATACCTGTTACCTAGATGGTGGTTTCTGGAGTAATACGATCCCTAATGCAGCATGCCAAGCGGCTTTTGATCAGTCCGGAGCTTATCCTTTTGTACAACGCAATGAAGTGGCGGCCAATGTGGCAAATTATCGTGACATGGCTCATGTTCAAGCTGTTGTTCGCGACGGCTTGTTGTGCTCCGCAGGCAGCAACGCGAAAGCAGGGTTAGATGTTGCTTCACCTCATTGGCAAAAAACGGCCGTGAATTTAGATGCTAATCAACAAATCGAATTAGTCTTTAATGCTACCGCGCCACATAACCCCTCTTATTGGGAGTTTTATCTCTCTAAACCGACTTATACCGGTGAGGCCCCATTAACTTGGGATGATCTGGATCTTATTGATACCAAAGGTAATATCACCGTGGGGACGGATAAAAAATATCGCATAAAGATTACCCTGCCCGCCGATAGAAGTGGTGATGCTGTGCTTTATACTCGCTGGCAACGTATTGATGCCGCGGGCGAAGGTTTTTATAACTGCAGTGATATTAGTTTTAGCGGTGGTGGATCAAACCCAACGGATCCGACAGACCCATCAGAACCTGCGCAGAATCTCAGCGATCTTAGTGGTTATCTTTCACAAGGTTTTGGTCCTGTTGAATCTGGCGATACGGTTCGTTTGCGTACCTTCGATGCCAATGGAAATGAAACGACCGATATCAGCGTAGCGATTTCAGCCAATAATAGAGCAACGTGGCCAGCGGAAATGGCAGGTCAGTTTAACCAAGTGAAAAAAGGGGGATGGTTTATTGGTATTTGGCACCAAGAAATGAATCACTATATGTACGATAGCCAGAATGTATATGCTAACCGTGTGTTTGCTCCAAACGCGACTTACAGTTATCAGCTTTCTTTGCTAAAAGAGGAAACGCCACAGCCACCTGTTCCCGATAATGCTTGGAATGCGACTAAAATTTATACGTCCGGTGATGTCGTTATGCACAAGCAGCAAACTTGGACCGCACAGTGGTGGACAAAAAATGAAGAGCCCGGAACTACGGGTGAATGGGGTGTATGGCGATAGTATTAAGTAGCTATAGTATCGAGTAGTAAAAAGAGGCCATGGCCTCTTTTTACTCTCTAACTCTGGTTTAATAATGGCTTATGAGATGAGGTTATTCACACAATTTGCCTTGTTTTGCTGGTTGGGTTAACGAGTAATCACCTTCTAAACTGCGATAGATTATCGCATTCCAAATGCTGCCATCATCCATTTCAAACTCAATGGCATAATTCACCCCGTTAACCACTTGTGAACGGACATCGATAATGTCTTTTAATTGTGCATTGCTCTCCATTTGTGCTAAAGCGCTCTTCAACGCTTCTTTAGCTTCGTCGGTAATTTCTGTCGCTTGCCAACCTCCCGGCATCAACTCGCTTGCACAGATGGGTGACGGTACGGCATCTGTTTCCGCCATCACGGCGGTGGGCTCTAGAGCCTTAGCACTTTCTGTTTGCGTTTGTTGATCACACCCCGCTAACGCGAGCAAACCAAATAGAGGTAAAAGAAATCGTTTCATTGAGTTGTCCTTTGTTTTTAGAAAAGCAGAAAGGGTTAATCTGAGGAGTTCATATTAACAATTGTGGTGTGAGGAGTCCGTCAAGCTCTGTTAGGTGCGTGATAAATTATGATGATATTTTCTGACAATAAAACGCTATTACTATTTCTTACCAATATTGTCAGTTTTTAACCATAAATAACAAAGCCATTTCAACGTTAGGCTAGGTGTGATGCACATAAAAAACGCATTACATGACTGTGTGTTTTTATGCCTAGAAAAGTGATCAAGGTTGCAGAGTTGTAAGCTGATCGGCGATAAATTTTACAAATTGATTTCCATCAAAAAAGTGTGGTTTTTATGTGCTACTGTGCGCGCAAATAAAAACTATTACCCCGCCCTACAAAAAGGAAATCACAATGAAAAAAACACTTTGCGGCCTTGCCGTGCTTTCTGCTCTTGTTTCTACGAATGTTTTTGCCCACAAAGAAGGTGACTTTATTGTGCGTGCCGGTCTTGCCGCTGTGGTGCCCAATGATAGCAGCGATGGTATTTTAGGCTCAAATGAAGAGCTTGCTGTGGACTCAAACGTTCAGCTTGGCTTAACAATAGGCTATATGATCACCGACAATATTAGCTTTGAAGTGTTAGCGGCTACACCTTTTAGCCATACTATTTCAACCAATCTTTTGAACTTAGGTGACATTGCTGAAACAAAACATCTACCGCCAACTTTTATGTTGCAATACTACTTTGGTGAAGCGTCATCGAAATTCCGTCCTTATGTTGGAGCGGGCATTAACTACACCATGTTCTTCGATGAAGGTTTTAACAGTACGGGAAGTGGTGCAACCTTAACGGATCTCAAACTCAAAGATTCTTGGGGTTTAGCGGCCAATGCTGGTTTTGATTATATGCTCAACGAACAGTGGTTTTTGAATGCATCAGTTTGGTATGCCGATATTGAAACTGAAGCGACTTATAAGTATCAAGGTGTCGAGCAGAGAACTGATGTGACCATTGATCCTTGGGTATTTATGATAGGCGCTGGTTATAAGTTTTAGTGGTAGCAAGGTGATTAATAGAAGGCAGCGAGCGCTGCCTTTTTCAATTTCAAGCAAAAATTATATTGATAATTATGTGTACCATTAAATGTACATATAATTATCATTTATTTTATCTTATTGATATTAAAGTTAATTATTATAAAAACTCTTCGAGTTATTTTGGCTATTGTCTTTTTTGTGACCATTTTATTTGACGCTCGTTTTACACTATTTTTCCGTGCTACTGGCGAGGTTGGTTTTCTTGATCCATTTTCAATGAGCGAATCATTCGCAGTCACGTCGCTGGTGGTTGATTGGATGTAAGTCGTCAGCGGATGCTAATAATAACTCTCTAGGATTGAGAAATGAAAAAAGTACAACGTCAAATGAAGTGGCTATTCCTCGCAGCCTCTATCAGCGCAGCACTACCAGTATCAGCCGCGAAAATGGTGCAGGTTGATGATCCAAGTCTACTAGAGCAAGCTTTATCCATGCAGGCTCGCAGTATTGTGCCAACACAAAATGGCTTTCAGGTGGTAAAAAGCGTCACTCTACCTAATGGTAAAGTCAAAGTCCGTTACCAGCAGATGTATCATGGTTTACCGGTCTTTAATACGTCAGTCGTAGCAACGCAAACTGAGAAAGGTATCGGCCAAGTTTACGGCATGATGGCGCAGCAAATTGATTCTGATGTGGTAAGTACTTCACCACAAGTTGAACAAAAGCAAGCGGTTAGTATTGCACTTACGCATTACCAACAACAAAACCCATCACTAACGAGTGCGGATCTTGTTACAGAAAACGAGCGTGCTCAATTGATGGTGCGTTTGGACGAAAACCAAATGGCTCAAATGGTTTATTTAGTCGACTTCTTTGTTGCAACCAATGAGCCTGCACGGCCATTTTTCTTTATTGATGCGAATTCTGGTGACGTATTACAAACTTGGGAAGGGTTAAACCATGCAGAGGCGACGGGTACTGGACCTGGTGGAAATCAGAAGACAGGTTTTTATCAGTACGGAACAGATTTCCCAGGGTTAGTGATAAATAAAGTAGGCAACACCTGCAGCATGATGAATAGCGCTGTAAAAACCGTGGATATGAAGCATGCGACATCGGGTGGTTCAACGTTCAGCTATTCATGTACCGACGCGAGTAATTACAACGATTACAAAGCGATTAATGGCGCTTATTCACCGCTTAATGACGCACACTACTTTGGCAAAGTGGTGTTCGATATGTACAAAGACTGGATGAACACCACTCCATTAACCTTCCAGCTAACTATGCGTGTGCATTATGATAGCAACTATGAAAACGCCTTCTGGAACGGATCGTCCATGACCTTTGGTGATGGCCAAAATACATTTTATCCATTAGTGGATATCAACGTCAGCGCGCATGAAGTGAGCCACGGATTTACCGAGCAGAACTCAGGGCTTGTTTACCAAAATATGTCTGGTGGTATCAATGAAGCGTTCTCTGATATTGCTGGGGAAGCAGCTGAATTTTATATGAAAGGCAGCGTTGACTGGGTGGTCGGGAGCGACATTTTCAAATCTTCCGGTGGCTTACGTTATTTTGATCAACCGTCAAAAGATGGCCGTTCTATCGATCACGCTTCTCAATACTACAATGGATTAAATGTTCACTATTCAAGTGGTGTGTTTAATCGCGCGTATTATTTGCTAGCCAACAAAGCCAATTGGTCGGCTCGTAAAGGTTTTGAAGTGTTCACCGTCGCTAACCAGTTATATTGGACAGCAAACAGTACCTTTGACCAAGGTGGATGTGGCGTCGCAAAAGCGGCACAAGACTTAGGTTATAACAAAGCGGATGTGGTTGATGCCTTTAACCAAGTGGGCGTAAATGCTAGCTGTGGCGTAGTGCCTCCAACGGGGAATGTGCTAGAAAAAGGCAAACCAGTAATAGGGTTACAAGGTACGCGAAGCTCCGAAGCCTTCTATACCTTTACGGTCGCAAGCTCAACCAGCGCTAAAGTTTCGATCAGTTTGGGCTCAGGTGATGCTGATTTGTATGTCAAAGCCGGCAGCAAACCAACCACTTCTTCGTGGGATTGTCGCCCTTACAAATCGGGTAACAATGAACAGTGCACAATTTCTGCAACACCAGGAACCACCTACCATGTGATGCTCAAAGGCTATAGTAACTACAGTGGTGTAACCCTGCGGTTAGATTAATCACTCTACTTTATTTGACTTTCAAGTAGTTAAGGTTATAAAGGGGCAGATCTTCGCCCCTTTTACTCGTTTGGTCATTCCACAATCACGGCCGTTCCACTGACTGATACCATCAGCATACCGTTGGTCTTTCCAAATGTTTCATAATCAAGGTCAACACCGATAACTGCATTTGCGCCTAATTCTTTAGCTCGAGCCTCCAACTCTTCTAGTGCAATCATCCTTGCTTTTTGTAGTTCCTGTTCATAGGTGGCAGATCGTCCACCGACAATATCGCGTATTCCTGCGAAAATATCTTTAAAAATATTGGCACCTAAAATAGCTTCGCCTGCAATTATGCCGCAGTAACGTACGATTTTTTTTCCTTCAATTGTCGGAGTGGTGGTGATGTACATAAAATGTCTCTCCTAGAGATAGGTGTGAATATCGCTCGATGCATGATTGGCTATTTCCAATCTAAAATCCAGAGATTACTATGGGTGAACTTTATGTAAACACAACTCTGGTTGGTGTAATGAAAGTACAACGAAAATTTGATCTCAACCTACTAAGAGTTTTTATTTCAGCCTATCAGACGGAGTCGGTAACCAAAGCGGCCGAGCAATTAGATTTAACTCAATCAGCAGTGAGCAACGCTTTAGCTCGTCTAAAAGAGCAGGTAGGAGGCGATCTCTTTATCCGAACAGGAAGAGGGATTAAACCGACACGTTTTGCTCAAGATTTGTATCAAAGTATCCAATCTCCATTAATGGAAGTGGAATCAATGCTGCAAGGCATCAACCAGTTTGATCCTAAAACATCGACTCGCCGATTTTTAGTCTATTGCCATGAGGCACAAATTCATGTGTTGCGGCAACGATTGGATCAGTCATTGATAGACATGAGTATTGATGTGGTATTGATGGAGCCGCCATCTAATGAAGAGCGTTTGTATGAAGAACTGCAGCTAGAAAAAGTCGATTTAGTGATCGATGTCGAAGCGCCTCAGAGTAAAGTATTTCGATCAACTCTCCTAAAAGAAGATCATTTGTGCTGTGTTGTTCGTAAAGGTCATTCTCGGTTATTCAAGCAAGCTTTAAGCAAGGTCGAATACTTACAAGAAAAACATGTATTGTTGAAAATGCGTCGTTCACAGCTCCCTTTTCTCGATTGGTTTGTGAAAGAAGTGGTGCCTGTGCGGCAGGTATACAGTCAACATTCGTCGTTAATTGGTATGTTAGCGGCTGTCTCTTATAGTGATGCAGTTGCGGTTGTGCCGGTGACGTTTGCACAGCAGTACCAGCACGTCTTTCAATTGAACATTCTTCCCTTTCCCTTTGAAGACCAACTTCTTCACTCACATATGGTTTGGTTGAGTAAAATGAATTTGAATCCAGCTAACCAGTGGTTGAGGCATTTAATTTCCGCACTATCACAATAAAAAAAGCAGCCGAGATTAGGCTGCTTTATCATATTAAGCGTAATTTAAATCAAGGTGTTACAATGCCGAAATTGCTGTCGAACGTGTCAAGGATACTAATAAATTTGTCAAACTTCGTCTGGTCTGAGACAGTGAATTTACCGCCTTTTACCGCGTCTGGTAACGACGTTGTGCCTGTCAGAAGCTGAATAAAGGTCTCATGTGAGAAGCTTAACGTAATATCAGCTTGGTCAAATTGACGATTTTGATAAGTTTTTAATACCGCGTTTGATAGCTTCAATGCATATTGACCATTTGTCGTTTGATCATCACCTTTCACTTTGATGTTAACCGTCATATTCATGTTACTAGCAAGGTCTGGTTTTACACGAACCGCTAATGATTCTAATACAGAATATACTGGCATATTGGCAACAATCGCTGTTGTATCTGGGGTCGCCGCTGGTGTGAAGCCGTGGCGTAGCTCTTTAGCGCCGATCAGGTAGTAATTACGCCAAGGGCCAGATTCGGCTTGGTAGCCCAGTTGTTCCATAGCATCAGCTTCTAAGTAGCGAGCGTCCATATTCTCTGGGTTTGAAAATGTCACGTTGTTCAGCAAGGTGGCAGCCCAGCGGTACTCGCCATTTTTAATCGCTTGTTTGGCGATTTCGATAACCTTATCTTCACCACCAATGGCTTCAACGTATTTTGCTCCTTGCTCCGATGGTGTGAGTGGGTTTAAGTTGGCTGGGTTGCCGTCCCACCATGCGCCGAAATAAAAGTCATAAGTGGCACGAGCGTTGTGCGACACTGTGCCGTAGTAACCACGGTTATACCAAGCTTTATCAAGTGATTCTGGCAGCGTGATGGATGCTGAAATTTCGTTAGGTGTGTAACCTTGGTTGGCTAAACGTAGCGTTTGATCGTGAACAAATTTGTACATGTCGCGTGTTTTTTCAAGCTGCTCGGTGATGTTGTTCGTTCCCCAAGTCGGCCAGTGGTGAGAACCAATCATCACATCAGACTTAGCTGCAAACATTTCTAACGACTCATCTACATAAGCCGCCCATGCATTGGCGTCACGAGTTCGCGCGCCGCGTAATGTAGAGATGTTATGAATGGTATGGGTCATCACTTCAGATGCCATTAAGACGCGGTGTTTAGGGAAGTAGAATATAAACTCTGAAGGTGCTTCGGAACCATTTGCCATTTGGAATTCGACTTCAACACCATCAATTTGATGAATTTCACCCGTATCCAAAACTTCCATAGTTTGCTCTACAATGCCTGGTTTACCAGTTGACGTTGTTTTACCCAATCCCCCATCAACTTTACCAGTAGGACCGGCTTCGACCATATTGCCATACATGTAGCTAGCACGGCGGCTCATGGCATTACCCGCTAGCACATTTTCTGAAATTGAATGTTCAAAGAAATCTTTTGGAGCAATAACGGGAACCTTACCGCTTTCAATATCTTTCTTATTCGTGACTCCCCAAATGCCGCCAAAGTGGTCTATATGAGAATGAGTAAATACCACCGCTGAAACTGGTGCATCTTCAACGTGTTGACGTAACAGCTCAATCCCCGCTTTAGCGGTTTCTTCCGACAGCAGAGGGTCTATTACTATCCAACCGTGCTCACCGCGGACAAAGGTCATCACAGACAAATCAAAGCCACGGATTTGGTATATATCCTCTTTAACCTTGAATAAACCATGCTGATTATTGAGTTTAGCCATGCGTTGTAAAGAAGGGTTAATAGTATCAATGTTGTGGTCGGTATTGACAAAATCGAACTTAGTAAAATCCCATACAACATTGCCGTTTTTGTCTTTAATCGTACTTTCTGGCCATGTCGCAATGAAGCCGCGAGTCGCATCTTCAAAATCACGGGTATTGGCAAAGTCCAGGTAGTTTGCTAATTGGGCATTTTTTTCGACAGTAAATTCACTTGCTGATTTAACGTTAGGGCTAGGCACAGTTAATGATAATGAGCTAGTTGATTGTATGTTTGCTCCTGCAGTAGCCAGTGTACTTATTATGGTAAAGGATAGCGGGAGGAGTCGTAGATTCATGATGGCCTCTCTATAGTTAATGTAATATCGGTGCAGAGTCATCATAGTGAAAAACGAGGTATTAAATCATTATAGGAAGCTAATGATCTAATATTTACATTATAAATATCATGGGTCGTTTGGGCTTCGACAAATTCGCCTTGTCTTAAGCATCGAAACACCGATTTGTTGTTATGGCTTGCTATCGATATAACCACAGCACTTTTGTTATATGTAGTGTGAAAATGTCGTTAGATAAATTGATGGACGCAATTGCCGATCAAGGTTGGTACATATGGGATGACTTTTTAACACCAGAGCAAACCAAAAACCTACGAGCGTGTACGCCACCGCAGTTACAAGTGGCGCGAATTGGCAGGCACGATGCCTTGCAATTAGAGGTTGAAATACGCAACGATAAAATCCAGTGGATTGAAAACAGCATGGGCCTGCCTGTGCAAGACTATTTGCAACGTATGGAGCAAATTCGGCAAGAGGTTAACCGCCACTTTTTTCTTGGGCTATTTGAATACGAAGCTCATTTTGCCAAATATGAAATAGGGGCATTCTACCAAAAACACCTCGATGCCTTTACAGGCAACGCCAGCCGCAAACTGACGACGGTATTTTATATGAATGATCGGTGGTGTGGTGCTGATGCAGGTGAGTTGGTTATTTACGATGTTGAAGATCAGTATCTCGCGACGGTTGCGCCGATAGCGGGGCGTTTACTGGTCTTTTTATCCGAACGTTTTCCGCATGAAGTACAACCTACCAATGCTGAGCGTTTCAGCATCGCTGGGTGGTTTCGCATTAATGGCGTGACAGGCAACAAGCTCGATATTGCCAGTTAACGCAAAAAAGCTAATAAGTAAGCGTGGCTTGTGTGTTGCCACGCTCTTTTATCAGTCAAATTTGATTAGGGTAAAATGAGGATGTGAGCTTAATGCCTCCATCATCAATAAGGCATTGGTTTCAATTAAGTGTTCACTTTGCTCATTTTTCAACACAATGCACTCTTGTTGGTGTTCATTGCGCAGAGTGTCCATCGCGGTACCTGAATAGGTAAGAGCATTTTTTAAGGTGAGCTTGACGGGCAAATGAAACAAACACGCGAGCTCAATGTAATCATATTGACTGCAAGTGACCATTATTCACTCCTATGACGTTACGCGGGCTTATTAAGATACGCGTTTTGCAAAATGTACATGCGCTTTACGTCACGATATTGGCCATTAATGAAGAATTCTTCAACTAAGTGCCCTTCCTCAACAAAGCCGGCTTTTTGGTATAAATGGATGGCTTTTTCGTTTTCCGTCGACACATGCAGGTAGATTTTGTGTAGGTTCAAAATGGTGAAAGAGTAGTCTAAGGCTTTGTTGATCAAGGTTTGTGCAAACCCTTTTCCTTGGTGCTCTGGCGTGATGATGATCTGAAACTCGCCACTGCGGTGAATGTAATCAATTTCAATTAATTCAACGAGACCGATCAGTTCCTTATCTCGGTTCTCAACCACAAACCGACGCTCGGCGTTATCGTGAATGTGCTTGTTGTACAGCTCTTCCAGCTCATCAAAAGATTCATAAGGCTCTTCAAACCAGTAAGACATAATGTTGCGGTTGTTATTGAGATCATGGATAAAGCGTAAGTCACCGCGCTCTAACGCTCTTAATGATAATTGATTATTCATAGCAAACCTTCATTGAACTAAGGCATTCATCTTATGCCGACTTTGTTGCAATACAAGTGGTTAGTCAGCAATTTTTTAAAATGCGTACGCTTACGTCTTGTGATCTGATGCCGCGAGATGAATCAGTTCGGTCAGTTTGTTTATGCTTTCCTGCCATGCCATGTTGTCTTCAAAGTTCGCTACACTGAAACGGATACAGTGTTGGAATTGTCCCTGCGTTGCAAAAAGATGCCCCGGCAGGAGGCTGATTTTGTTTTGCAGGCCACGTTGATAAAGCTCAAAACTATCGATGAATGACGGAAGTGTCAGCCAGCATAAAAATGAACCTTCAGGTCGGCTTAATTGAAACTGTCCTTGCAGCGACGGGTAGTGATTGAGCGAGGTGGTGAGCAATTTGGCAAAGCGCTGCTGGTTCAGTTGGTAAGTGCGGCGCATTTTGGCTAGATGTTGGCGGTACTTACCACTTTCGAGAAATTCCGCTACGGCTGATTGGATTAAATTCAAGCTGCCCATATTCTCGCTGAGCAATATCTTTTCTATTTGCGCTTGATACTTTCCAGCGATGATCCAACCGATCCTCAGCCGTGAATCCAAGGTTTTGGAGAGCGAATTGATGTAAATAACGCGGCCTTTGCCATCCAGCATCTTCAAGCAAGGTATCGGTTTTTGAAAATACAGGCCACCAAACACATCATCTTCAATAATTGGTGTATCATCACTGACAGCCAAAAGCTGTTTACGTTTTTCCAGAGGCATTTGTGAACCGGTTGGGTTGTTAAAATTAGGCGTGACGAGAATCGCCTTAATCGGCCATTGAGATAGCGCTTGTTCGAGGGCGCTGATGTCGATGCCTTCGACACTATGGCTGGGGATCTCCACCACTTTTAAGCCTAATGATTCAAGCAACAGCAGCGTGCCAAAATAACAAGGTGACTCAACGGCCACAATGTCTTCGCGCTTGGTTAATGCACGAAATGCGAGGCTGATGGCCTGCTGACCGCCATGCGTAATGGCGATTTCTTGTGCTTTGATTTGTAGGCCCAAATCTTGCGATATTTTTAGCAGTTGTTTGACTAAATGGCTATTACCTGGCGGTAGCTGATAGTGGCTAGGAATGTGCGTTTGCTGGCGGCTGTGGCGGCCAATTTCTGCATACAAACTACGAATCGCGGCGCCTTGCGTATTAGGATGCGCTGAACCTGCGGGCATGTGATGTTTCACTGTGGGTTGAACCAAAATTGATTTAGATAAAGAGAGCAGGTCAATGCTATTGGGTTGTGGCAGCGGAATCTCCAAAGGGGTTACAGCACCTTGGACTCGATAGCCTGAACGAGGCTGAGAGTAGACGACATTCATCGCTTCTAACTCTTGATAAGCACGAATAACGGTATTTTTGCTGACAGACAGTTGTTCGCATAGCTGGCGAATGGAAGGCATTTTATCGTGTGCGTGGAATAAACCATCGTCGATGCTCTGCTTAAGATGACGTTTTACCTCAGTATATTTAGGATCCGTGTTTTTAAGCTTACTTTTCATTCTGTACCCACTAAATTATTCAAATCTGTGCCTTTTGCGCATAACTGTACCCAAATAAAGTAGCAGCATAGAATCGATTGTGGCTAGGAATTTTGTGATGTTTGTAAGAATGATCCCGTTCTTGTTTGTCGTGCTATGGGCATCTGGTTTCGTTGGCGCAAGGTTTGGCTTAATGTATGCGGAACCTGCCACGCTGCTCACGCTGCGCATGGTGGCGAACGTGGTGCTTTTTATTGGTTTGTTGTTATTGCTCAAAAGGCGCATTCCGCGTGGTCGCCATTTGTGGCATTCCTGTGTAACGGGTGTGTTGATTCATGGTTGCTATTTGGGCGGAACCTACCAAGCGATTTCTTGGGGAATGCCAGCAGGTTTAAGTGCTCTGCTGGTGGGGACACAACCCATTTTGACTGCGCTGCTGCTGGTTTTTATGAGTACAGAGCGCTTTAATCTGGCGCAGTGGTTAGGGTTAGCTCTTGGGTTTTCTGGGATAAGTCTCGTCTTGATGGGTAACATTGAGTGGCAATCGGAAGTACACAAATGGCCTGCCATTAGTTTGTGTTTGTTATCTCTGCTCGGCATCACGCTCGGCACCTTATATCAGAAAAAATTTTGCCAAGGTGTGGATATGATTGGCAGCGCTACCGTGCAATATGTGGCTGCGTTATGCCTATTTTTACCTTGGGCTTGGAGCTTTGAAACCATGCAAGTGCAATGGACACCGACCTTTATCATGACACTGGTATGGCTGGTTGTGGTGCTGTCATGTGTCTCTATTTTATTGCTGTTGTATATGGTTGAACACGGTGCGGCCTCAAGTGTGGCTTCGGTGTTTTATCTTGTACCACCAACCACCGCCATTCAAGCATGGCTTGCTTTTGATGAATCATTGGATGGGTTTGGTGTTGCGGGCTTCTGCCTTGCCGTTACGGCTGTTTATCTGGTGGTGAAAAAGCCGAATCTGCTGAGAAAATTGGCGAAACCGGTATTTGAGCGTTCATAAAATTCACCCCTATAAACCGAACTTAGAATGGGGTGCTCTGCTGGTGGTTGGGTAATCAATGGATAATTTCTGACTCGCGGCGGCACCTAATGACTTTGCCAATTTTTTCAGATTGATCTTAAGTGATGCACTCAAAAATGCGCTGCCCTTCCTCTGTTTTCCTAAAATATTTTACTGTGTCATCTAGTTTTAAACTAAGTGAAACACAACTGTCATATTTGCGTCCTAAAGTGAGTTTCGTTCAATACACAACGGCAATAAAGCCTCTTAAGGATATTTGTGATGAAAAAGACAGTAATCGGTGCAATCGCTCTTTTAGGTGCATTGGCAGTTAACCCAGTTTTTGCAAAAGAAACCATTTCTGCTGTTGGCTCTAGCAGCGTAACGCCATTGATGGAAGTTTTCTCTGAAACATATATGAAGAAAAACGCGGACGTGTTTATTGAGGTTCAAGGCCCAGGTTCTTCTGCCGGTATTAAAGCCGCTAAGAACGGCAGTGCGGATATTGGTATGTCTTCACGTGGCCTAAAAAGCTCAGAAAAAGAAGCATCATTAGTTGAAGAAAAGATCGCGCTTGATGGTATAGCGGTGGTTGTGCATCCAAGCAATAAAGTAAAAGGGTTGAGTGCTGAACAAGTCTCTGCCGTTTACCGAGGCGAGATCACGAATTGGAAAGATGTCGGTGGTGAAGACAAACCTATCGTTGCAATTACTCGCGATACCGCATCAGGGACTCGTGGTGCATTCGAAGAGATTATGAAACTGACAAAAAAAATCTCAGACAAGACGGTATCTGCTATCTCTCAACGAGCTCAAGTAGCTAACGGTAACGGCAGTTTGAAAACTATGGTTGCGTCTAACCCTTATTCCATCGGTTACATCTCTCTTGGCACCGTTGATAACACGGTTCATGCCTTAGCGGTAGACGGTACTGATGCATCGGTAGATAACGTGAAAAATGGTTCATACAAAGTGGCTCGTCCTTTCCTTGTACTGTACAAAAAAGGCCAACCATCCGCTCAAACGCAACAGTTCCTTGATTGGATGCTAACGCCTGAAGCTCAAAAACTCGTTGCAGAACATCACTATATCGCAGTGAACTAATTGACTCTCCCATTCGACTTGAAGTTGCAGCGGCGTTGTTTCGTTCAGCCCAATCACATGCTTTATCCATGTGGATGGGAATTCACTGACTTGCTGTTTAGCCGCCACTTCAAGTTGTTTGGGGAAATAACTTTAAAAGTTTGCTTAGCCCATCGTTGGGGCTGAGCCTTTTCTATCCACGTCGATTCCATCGAATAGTGAGATTGATACTATGACCATCGCAACAAATAGTGAAAAGCTTATGAACAACGTTTCTACGCAAGCTTCCAAACGTGCACTTCGTGCTAAAAAGCGTGTGGACTGGAAAGAGCGCATTTTCCACGGGTTGTTTCTTACCAGTGCCATTATTGGCATTGTGTCTCTTGCCATCATTGCCTACTTCATTTTCCGCGAAAGTATTCCCGCATTTCAAGAAGTGGGTATCTCGGGTATCGTCCTTGGACAAGATTGGTTGCCGCCAGCTCTGTATGGTGTGGCAACTATGATTGTCGCTTCTGTGGTTTCAACGTTTGGTGCGGTTATCGTTGGTGTGCCTGTGGGCGTACTCACCGCTATCTTTATTGCCGAAGTCGCACCAAAACGTGTCGCGAATATCATTCGCCCAGCCGTTGAATTGCTCGCTGGTATTCCTTCCGTGGTCTATGGTTTCTTTGGTCTTGTGATTATTGTTCCTTTGATTCAGGACATTTTCCAAGTTCCTGCGGGCAATACCATTCTCGCGGGCATTATTGTGCTTGGTGTCATGATCTTACCGACGGTGATTACCGTGTCCGAAACTTCTATTCGAGCCGTCCCTCATGCGTACAAAGAAGGTTCTTTGGCATTAGGTGCATCCAGTATTTTTACCATCTTCAAACTGCTTGTACCGGCAGCTCGTTCCGGAATTATGACCGGCGTCATCTTAGGAATTGGGCGTGCGCTCGGTGAAACCATGGCCATTATTATGGTGATGGGCAACGCGCCAGCGATGCCTGAAGGTATTTTAGACTCAGCACGCACGCTGACAGCCAATATTGCGATTGAAATGTCTTACGCAAGTGGTGTTCATGCCAGTGCGCTTTATGCAACAGGCGTTGTGCTATTGGCATTCATCATGATCTTGAATGCCACATTGCTCTATTTAAACCGTGAGAGAGCGAGATAATAGTGATGGATACAGTAAAACTAAAACGTGCCCGCCAGCTAAAAGATAACGTATTGAAAATATCTATTTGGATTGCGGCTGCTGTAACAGTCGGCTTCCTATTTTGGATTATCTGGTACATCCTTTCTAACGGGCTACAACACGTAGATTGGAATTTCGTTACTGACGATTACACCCGTACTGGCAATGAACACGGGATCTTCCCGATGATCATATCGACGATTTATATGGTGATCGCTTCTATTTCGGTGGCCGCCCCGTTGGGTATTATGACGGCGATTTATCTTACCGAATACGCCAAAATCGGTAGCCGCTTGGTGAAAGTGATCCGCTTTTGTACCGAATCTTTGGCGGGGATCCCCTCCATTATCTTTGGTCTATTTGGCATGACCTTCTTTGTGGTGATTCTAGGCTTAGGCTTCTCTATTTTGTCGGGTGCGCTAACGCTCAGCATTTTGATTTTGCCTGTGATCATTCGGACCACAGAAGAAGCGTTGATGGCCGTTCCTCAAACTTATCGCGAAGGTTCTTATGGTCTTGGAGCCTCAAAAATATACACCATTTGGCGTCTGATTTTGCCAAGTGCAATGCCCGGCATCCTCACGTCAATTATTTTGAGTATTGGTCGTGTTATTGGCGAGTCGGCCCCTGTGTTTTTAACCGCAGGAATGGTGGCACGTATTCCTGATTCATTGCTCGATTCAGGCCGCACCCTAACCGTTCACCTTTACAAGCTCACAACAGAGCTGTTCACGGTTGAAGAGTGGAATCAAGCCTACGGCACAGCAACCGTGCTGATTGTGGTTGTGCTACTGATCAACATGGTGACGAAGCTAATCGCAAGACGATTTAATACCGCTTCTTATTAAGCAGAGCGTTGGGCGCGATTTACAGAATTTTGAGAGATAACAAGAATGAACAAATTTAATATTGAAAACCTAGACCTTTTTTATGGCGATAACCAAGCGCTAAAATCAATCAACCTACCTATTCCAACTCGTCAAGTGACAGCGCTGATTGGCCCTTCTGGCTGCGGAAAATCGACTTTATTACGCTGTTTGAACCGAATGAATGACCTCATTGAAGGCGTGACTATCACCGGTAAATTGGCGATGGATGGGCAAGATATTTACGGCAATATTGATGTTGCAGATCTGCGTATCAAAGTGGGAATGGTGTTCCAAAAGCCAAATCCGTTCCCAATGAGTATTTATGAAAACGTGGCGTATGGGTTACGCGCACAAGGGATTAAAGATAAAAAGCACATCGATGGAGTGGTTGAGCGCTCATTGCGCGGCGCGGCGTTGTGGAATGAAGTAAAAGATCGTTTGAAGTCACATGCGTTTGGCCTCTCTGGTGGTCAACAACAGCGTTTGTGCATCGCACGTACGATAGCGATGGAGCCGGATGTGATTTTGATGGATGAACCAACGTCCGCCCTTGACCCGATTGCAACACACAAAATTGAAGAATTGATGGAAGAGCTGAAAAAGAATTACACCATCGTTATTGTCACGCACTCAATGCAGCAAGCGCGTCGTATTTCTGATCGCACAGCGTTTTTCTTAATGGGGGAATTGGTTGAACACAATGATACACAAGTGATTTTCAACAATCCTAAAGATGATAGAACCATGGGATATGTCAATGGCGATTTCGGCTAGTCACTTATTGCAGCGACTAACCTGGAATAATAGCGGACTCATTATAACTATAAAGCGATGGTAACTTTGCCCCTCATACAGAGGGGCTTTTTTGTAGAAACTTCATGGCATACATATTCTTATCCGCAATATGTATTAATTGATTAATATTGGCTGAATCTTTAGGAAAAGAGGCAATACCGATACTGGTTGAAAGCTTTGCTCCCACTCCATTATCCACGAAGAAATTCTCTTTAAAACACGCTTTAATGTGGCGTTGCATAATGCTCAGTTCCATCGCATCTACGCTATGGATGATCAGGGCAAACTCATCACCCCCCATACGAAATACCGAATAATCAAAGGTTGGAATCGAATGTGTTAAGCGAAACGCTACTTGCTGCAACACACTGTCCCCTGCTTTATGACCATTTTGGTCGTTAATGGGCTTAAAGCCATTTAAGTCGAGAAGAAAGAGAGAGAAGGGGTTGTTGGTAGAAATTTGATTCAGCTCTTCAAACATCGCAAGGCGGTTTGCAAGTCCAGTTAGAGGGTCAGTTAACGCTAAGGTACGCTGAGCAACCGCTTCTTTATGAAAAATATAGCTAACTAAGCCAATGCAACCCAGCATCAAGAACATCAGCAGAAATTGTACCTGTGTTAGCCTATTTGCTTTTTCTTTTTGCTCGAGATAGATAGGGCTTTGCAGTTGAAAGTTTTGGTTTACATAGCCGATAATCTGGTCGTAAATCAAGCGAGCATGTTTTTCAAATACAGCCAATGACTTTTGATCTTTAACGGCCAGCAATAAGCTTTCTAATATTTTGAAATCATCAAAGTTGTTCTTAAAGAAATGCTGGGAATCCGTTCTACCCATAAAATTATCCGATTCCTTACTCGTTAGAATCAAGTCAAAACGGCTCCAAATCAGCTCATACTGCAGCCAAGTGTGCGCTTTCTTCTCCTTTGACTCTAGGTAATAAGGAATCGAAGCAACCAGCTCAGAATACTCCTTGGTGAGCTGGAATAAATACCAAGTTGCATAGTTACGCTGGTCTGTATAGGAGTTGGCTAAAGAGCGTGTGGTCGAAAGTATATACAAATTAGCGACGATCAAGGTGGCTGACAGGACAATCAACAGTGTTTTTGCCCGGTATAGCAAGGGGTGTAAAGTGCTGTGTTTTGTAAAATTCATTATTTACCGTGAATCAATAGTTTTTCTAACTGCCACACCATTTGGGTGTAATAAATGCCATTGTCTATTTGTGGATATTTATCTAGATTGTAGATCAGCCAAAACGGCCCCTTGTTTCTTATTTTCATTTCATCGCCATTCATGTGATAAGCAATAATGGGTTCATAGCGAGTTAAGTTTTCAATTGCAATATTAGCGGCGTAATCATTAATGGCCAAAAATGATACAGAAGAAACCTGTCCAACTTGCAAATGATTAATTAAATCAATAACTTTAAAACCAGTGAAAGTATTTTCTTTTGGTAACCAAGGAAGCTGAGTCGTGAAGGTTTCACGAGGCAGTATCTCTGCCAATTGTGCAAGAGAATAAGTAACCCGATCTTGGTTTGGGAGGGTAATAGTTAAGCTTGCAGCATGAACAAATAAGCTGAAAAAAATAAGTGGTAAAGCGGTTATCCATCTCATCATAAACTACCTTATTTACTTCTGCTTTTTTCTTAGAGCATAGGCTAAAAGTATAAGGTGATAATTTAATCAATGAAATTATTTTCTATTTATATTTCTGTTAATTTGGTCGAATCAATCTTTAGTTTAGAACAAAAAATCCCCACATAAGTGGGGACTTGCATATTGAAATGTTATTAGTGCCGTTACTGCTGCATTGTTTACTAAAAAATGAGATGTGCTACACCAGCTATCACTGGCAGTGTAATGAGCGTACGCAGAATAAATATGACAAACAGCTCAAGGATGTTGACAGGAATTTTGCTGCCTAGCATTAATGCACCCACTTCAGACATATAGATCAACTGAGTCACTGACATGGCCGCAATCACGAAACGTGTCATTTCATTATCAATGGAAGCTGCAAGAATCGCGGGAATAAACATATCCGCAAAACCGACCACAATGGTTTGAGATGCTTGAACAGCCTCAGGTACACCAAGTAATTCTAGAAAAGGAATAAACGGTTGGCCCAATACAGAAAATACAGAGGTGTATTCTGCAACAATCAGAGCCAGAGTACCCAAGCCCATCACGACAGGTAGCACACCAAACACCATATCAACAGCGTTACGCATGCCTTCAGCGAAGATCGATTTTGCAGATTTAACTTGGCTTGCTTTCGCCAGTGCTAATTCCATCCCCCATGAGAACGAGGTATGGCCGCTTGGAACTGCATCGGCATCTTTAGCTGGAGAGGTACCATCAATATAAGTGTTCTTTTTGAAACTTAATGGTGGCAGGCGAGGAATGATGATCGCTGCAACAAAGCCTGCAAGGCAAATGGTGCCATAAAAAGGTAGGAACAGATGCTCTAGCTTAACTTGCGCAATAACGACTAAGCTGAAGGTAATTGAAACGGCAGAAAACGTTGTACCAACAATAGCGGCTTCACGCTGTGTGTAGAATTTGCTTTCGTACTGTTTGCTGGTCAGCAAAATACCGACACTACCGTCGCCCAACCAAGAAGCCATGCAGTCGATTGCGCTACGGCCTGGAAGGTTGAAAACTGGACGCATGATTCTGCTTAATAAACTACCAAATAGCTCCAGTAGCCCGAAGTTAAGCAGTAAAGGCAGCAAAAGCCCTGCAAAAATAAATACAGAAAATAAAGTGGGTAATAAACCCTCAAGAACCATACCGCCAGTGTTTTCTTCCCAGATAGCCTTAGGGCCGATTTGGAAAAACGTCATGATGACGGCGATACCACCAAATACACGGACGGCTAACCAAAGAGCCGATGGATTAAAAAGCCCATTTAAGAAAGGACTCTTTGTAATGAATGCAGGTTGAAAAATTTTACATAAAATGGAAGCTGCAGACATAAAGGCGATGATCACTGTCACTATTGCAACAAGGTAATCGCCCAAAATAGCTTGGATAGATTTAGCAAGGACGGCAACTGGAATGGTTAAGTCACCTTGGTAGCTAATTGGCGCCATAAACAAAAATAGACCAATTAACGAAGGGATGAAAAACATCCAAAAGCTACTTTGTGTTGGTGCTACAGGAGCTTCAATAGTTTGAGCGTTATCTTGCATGTCGTGTCTCGTATTACTGCGGGTCAATAGTCACCAACTGGTGGCATAAAAATGCACTAAATAGCTCTATTTAGTCATTGCAGGCAAGAATATCTATTTTTAAGATGGCTTGCAATACTATTCATTAATCAAGGTTAAGTATTCAAACAAAAGAGCTGTTATTCTCAGATAACATGGTCATTTGTTTTGTTATTGTTGCATTGGTTAATAATCTGTTGGTGATTGAGGCGTGCGTTTTAAAAAGAGTTAAGGAGGGCTGCGGAAAATTGGGCGGTTAAGGTAAGAGGGACGGGTCAGTCAAAGGCCTTTAACCGTAGGCTAAAGGCCAAAAATGTATAGGTCCAATGAGCTTTATTGAGCTGTACTGATATTCAAACGTTGTAGGCTAACGCTGAGCGCATCATCGAATTGACTAAAGAAATTATCTTCACCGACCAAATCAACAATCCCCGCTTTTTTCAGTTTCATTGCAACACGAGTATTTGCACCAGAGATCAACACTTGCACATTCTTTTTATGGAAGTTTTCGATCATTTCCTCAATGGATTGCAGGCCAGTAATGTCCATAAATGGAACCCATTTAAGGCGAATAATTAAAATTTCTGGCTGCTCTTGAATGCTGCTCATCACACGCTCAAAGGTTTCAGCCGCAGCAAAGAAAAATGGGCCTTCTAAGGCATAAACGGCGAGCTCTCTTGGTAACTGAGTTTGCCCATGACGAAGCAGCTCAGCACTGAGCTCATGGTGTGTACTGGCTTTTACCTCAACACTAGATGCCATACGTTTTACAAAGTGAAGGGTAGCGATGATCACCCCGATGTTGACGGCGACAACTAAGTCAGCAAACACGGTTAATCCAAATGTTAGCAACAAAATAACCACATCGGCTTTGGGTGCACGTTTAACCAATTTAATAAAGTGGGGAACTTCACTCATGTTCCATGCTACGACGAACAAAATCGCACTGAGTACTGCCAGTGGAATATTGACGGCTAATGGTGCAAGTGCAATAAGGATAATGACCAGAGTGAGCGAGTGCACCACGCCCGAAAGTGGGCTTGTCCCCCCGTTGCGTATATTGGTTGCAGTACGTGCAATGGCGCCTGTTGCTGCAATACCACCGAAGAGAGGAGCAACGATATTAGCGATACCTTGGCCGACTAATTCTTGGTTTGAGTTGTGTTTGGTGCCCGCCATACCATCAGCGACCACCGCCGAAAGCAATGATTCAATCGCACCTAGCATGGCAATCGCAAAAGCAGGGCCAATCAATAGAATAATTTGAGAGAAGCTAACTTCTGGAAGCGAAAACTCTGGCAGTCCTTGAGGTATGCCTCCAAAAGCCGATCCAATCGTGCGGATCCCTTCAAAGCCAACAAAATATTGCAACACGGTAACGGTGACGAGAGCAAGCAGCGGCCCTGGTACTTTCGAGAGCTTCGGGATCTTAGGACCGAAGATAACCAGCGCGAGTGAAAATAACGCAAGGCCTGTTGTGGCCCAATCCATCTGCGGAAAGGCATGGAAAATAGACACTAATTTTTGATGAAAATGCTCACCTTCGATTTTGGGGAGGCCGAAGAATTCTTGCCATTGCCCAACCCAGATGATGACACCGATACCGCTGGTGAAGCCGACGATTACGGGGTCAGGAATATAGCGGATAATGCTACCGAGTTTTGCGACCCCCAGAACCAATAGAATCACACCGGCCATCATAGTGGCTATCTGCAACCCACTGACCCCATACTGGCTAACAATTCCAGCGAGTATCACGATGAAAGCGCCCGTTGGGCCGGCTATCTGCACTCGCGAGCCGCCAAACAGTGAAACGATAACGCCTGCAATAATGGCGGTGTATATCCCTTGCTCTGGTTTCACGCCAGAAGCAATAGCGAATGCCATCGCCAGTGGCAGAGCGACAACCCCTACAATCAAACCTGCACTGATATTATTTAGCCACTGTTTTGGTCGTAGCAGACCGGCTTTATAGGATTCATATACGGCAAACATAATTGATAACCTTATTGAAAATAGGGGAAAATAGAAAGCGCGGTGGATTCTACGCTCATTTAAAATGCTGTAAAGAGGGGTGAATATTCAACTGAGGTTATAAATATAGTGGTTCGGCGGCGGAATTTTTACTATTTAGAGTTGTGGATGTGAGTCTATTTTCTTATGATTCACTAGGTAGGATGTTTTTTATACAGAGATGGAGTTTGTGATGATCAATAAACGTTTTTTTAAAACAAAAGAAGAAGTCGAAGTGACCTTTGAAGTGGACGCCCCAGATACGGCTGGCAATGTTGCGATAGTAGCGGACTTTCTTGACTGGCAACCAGAACCGATGAAAAAGGTGGCGAAAAGTAATAGTTTTAAATTTAAAACCCGTTTGCCTAAAGATGCTGAATTTCAATTTCGTTACTTGTTGGATGACCAACAATGGGTTAACGATCCTAGCGCTGACCAGTACATTGCCAATGGTTTTGGCGAGGAAAATAGCCTAGTAACGACTTATCAATAGGTTGTTGATAAATCTTGTGAAAGCGTGAAATATGATTAGGACAGTACTCATTTCCACGTGTAATTGTTGATTTATTATAAGGCACTCCGGTGCCTTTTTTGACCATAGAATCACACGATATAGGTGACTTTTGAAACAGAAAGTCTTAATCTTGAGGCTCTTTTGACTTAATCCACAGGATAGATAGTGCTTCCTCGTTCTCTCATTCTGCGCTTTTCTGAGTTTTCACTTCCAAAAAAAGCGTCGATTATTGGCCTACCGATTGTCGCGGCCATCGCATTTTCCTCGTCTATTCAGGATAGCTCCTTACAGCGCCAAATTGAGCTCTCTATTACCGAAACTCAAATTGTTCAGTCGATCTTATCTGATGCTATTGAGGTAAAAAATCTTCCGGATTTTGAATATGAGATTAAATCTGGTGACAATTTAAGTACTATCTTTAATCAACTTGGCTTTGGTTACCAAGACTTGATGAAGATTATGGAAACCGATTTAAACTACCTCGCATTGGATACGTTAAAACCTGGCAACATCCTCAGGTTTTGGAAAGCGCAAAATGGAAATGCGCTTTCCAAAATGGAGCTAGAATTTAGCCTAGTCGAGCGCGCGGTATATTCACGTTTAGATGATGGTACCTATGAGTTTCAAGATGTTAAAATACCGGGTGTATGGAAAGAGTTCGCCATGGTTGGCGAGATCCAAGGCAGCTTTTCTCAGTCGGTCAATTCGATAGGGTTAGGCAGCGCTGAGATAGAACAGATCGTCTCTTTACTTAAAGATAAACTCAATTTCTCTCGTGATCTTAGGGTTGGCGATCGATTTGAAGTGGTTCAATCTCGTCAATTTGTCGGTGAGAAATTGACGGGCAATCGTGAAATCCAAGCGATTAAAATCTACAGTCGAGGCAAAGACGTTTCTGCTTATTTACACCGTGATGGGCAGTACTATGACAAAAATGGCGATAGTTTACAGCGCGCATTTCAACGCTATCCGACGACAAATAAACGCATTACCTCTAACTTTGATGCGCATCGCCTGCACCCAGTCACAAAAAGAGTGGCTCCGCACAATGGTACTGATTTTGGTGTACCAGTCGGTACTCCGGTATTCTCGACTGGCGATGGTACGGTGATCATGACGCGTAAGCACCCTTATGCGGGTAATTACGTGGTGATACAACATGGCAGTACTTACAAAACACGCTATTTGCATTTGAGTAAAATTTTAGTGCGTAAAGGTCAGAAAGTATCGCGAGGTGAGCGGATCGGTTTATCTGGGCAATCGGGCCGAGTCACTGGACCTCATCTGCATTATGAGCTGATGGTTCGAGATCGCGCAGTGAATGCCATGACCGCCAACATACCAATGGCAAACTCAGTGCCTAAAAAAGAGATGGCGGGGTTTGTTGCAAGGCGTAATGAACTCGATTCTATGCTTCAGCAGCAAGAACTGCGGTATGCCACCAGTGAGTCTTCGGCTGACCAAGAGTCTTAATGTGATAGCATAATGGATATTAGTAATCCCTCACTTTCAGAGTGAGGGTTTTTTATGCGCGCCGTACATGGCTCATGTTGTTCCAGTGAGTCACGATAGAGTGCGGTGTTTCTGGCTTTGAAAAATAGTAACCTTGGATCTGTTCACAGCCCATAGCATAGAGTTTCTCCAGAGCTTCTTGGTTCTCCACCCCTTCTGCGACGAGATCAACTCGAAGTTGATTTGCCAATTGAATAATCAACCAAACTACGCGCTCCGTTGTTTCGTTACACACCATGTTTTTGATAAAAGTGGCATCAATTTTAATGCAATCGATGGGGTAGCTATGGATGTAATTCAAGCTCGAATAGCCAGTGCCAAAGTCATCAAGCGCGATGGTAAAACCAAGTAGTCTGAGCTTATCTAAGATGTATCTAACTTCACTGGTTTGTGAAAGTAGTACTGTTTCGGTGAGCTCAATTGTGAATTCATTGGGCTCAAAGCCGTATTGAGTAATGGTTTGCATTAAGTGTTCGAGATAGCGCTTGGAATTGATCAGTTCATGTGCCGAACAGTTAAGTCCCAATTTTACCTTGTAGCCTAAGCCCTCCTCTAGCTCAACTTTTGCTAGGCATGCCAGCTCAACAATGCGTTCTCCTAATTCCACAATTAAACCTGACTGCTCAGCAGTATCGATAAACTCAATCGGTGAAATCGCACCCAGAGTTTCGCTATTCCAGCGAGTGAGAATCTCAAAATAGTTCCACTGTTCTTGGTGACGACTGACGATCGGTTGCGCTACCACAAATAGTTCACTATTTTTACTGGTTAACTTATTGAGTTCACGGCGTAGAGCTTCTGTGATTTGGGTTTGACGATGGTATTGGTCACTCAGATGGGTATCATAGCAACGGATATTACTACCGCGAGTTTGCTTACACTCTTTGAGTGCTAAACAGGCATTGAGAATCAGTTGATCGGCCGTGATTGTCTCTTGAGTTTTCCTTGAAATGCCAATGCTTAAGCTAATTTTAATGCGATGTGATGCATCGACATAACCTGTATTTAGCTTATCCAATATACAGCGGCAGATTTGCAACGGATCATTAGAGAAGGTGATAAACGCATATTCATCCCCTGCGATTCGAAATGCCAAATTCTCTTCCGGAACGCTTTTAATGATGGCATTAGCCACAAACTTAATGATTTGGTCGCCAATATAGTGCCCATATAAGTCATTGATCGATTTAAAATTATCGATGTCTAAATAAGCAAGAGTAAACGGTTCATTGGTTGTTTCAACTAAGCGTTCTAATTTGTCAGCTAGATAACTGCGGTTCATTAAATCAGTCAGGTTGTCGTGAGAAACTTCGTAGCTAAGTTGATTAACCAAGCTGTCAGAGCGTTCGCTCAACCACTTATTGCGCAGGCAGTGAACGACTATGTTCGCAATGATTCGGTGGTAGCCAATCACGAATTCCTCATCTTTGATGGGAGAGTAGAAGGTAGACACGAGCATTCCGAGTATTTCGCCATTCTTGGCACGTAGGGGAATACCGATATAGGCATCAATCTTATTTTCAATTAGAAACTTGTCATCAGGAAAAATTTTGGTCACTTGTGATGGAAACAGACAGTATTCCTGTTTTGATTTCCACACTTGCTCACACGGTGTTCCCCTGAGCGGATAACCCGTGTCGTTGTTGTCTGGCGTCTCACCAGCATGAGATAAGGTGTGAGCTCTGTAATGCCATTTGTCTAACTCGACGATGCATGTACAGCAGGTTTGAAAATGTGTATGCAGCACCAATGTGGCCCGATCATGTAACTCAGAGCCATCGAGCAGCATGAGCTCGTTAATGGTGTTTAGACTAACTGCATCCCTAGCCAATGATGTTTTAGTCATATGTCGTACTCTGTTTTTTTAGAATATGCACTTAGTGACTATGGTCGACATTGCGCAGTTTTGCCACTCGCAATGATGGGTACTTGAGATGCAAAAAATAAAATATTGGTTATTCAGCGGCTTAGTTGCAGAGTTTTATGAGTACTTTTTTGTCTAGGGTAAATTTGCTCTGGTGGACAATTTTGTGATGGAAATAGACGTAACCCCAATTTAGTTACCTAGCTTCATTCGTTAATTTTTCTTTTAAGTAGTTGAGAAATAAATGAGTTCGAGTGTGTTGATAATCAAGTTTAGGGTAATAAGCGTAAACCGTTGCTTGATCAACGGTGATATCGGGTAGCAAACGTACCAGATTGCCCAAACGTAGCTCTTCTTTGACCATCACGTCGTTGGTGACAATCACTCCCATGCCATTTTTGCCTGCATAGAAAAGTGCTTCTGGATTGGTTGTCGCGAAATTACCCGATAACGATAGGCGTTTGCCCGTTGAGGTTTTTAATTCGCGCGTTGTGTGTTCTCCCCAAATCAAGACATTGTGCTGTTGAAGCTGTTCGGCAGATTTGGGCATACCATATTTTTCAATATAGTTAGGAGAAGCATAAAAGCCGGCCCTATGTTCAAATAGGGGTGAGGCTTTAAAACTGAGGGAATTGAGTTGGTCAATTTCTCGGCTGATGAATAAATCAAGGTGAAGTTCGGGCAATTGCCCCGGAGTTGTTGTGGTCAGTTGGATTCGAATGTCAGGGTAGCGCTGTAGAAATTCATCTAAATACTGCACCAAAAATTTTGAGCCCACAGAGAGTGTCGCCCCAATTTTTAGCAGGCCAGCGGGAGTTTGGCTGACAGATCGTGTTTCATCAACCACCGATTGCCAACTTTCAAGTTGTGCTTTTGCTCGCTCATAAAAGAGAGCACCCGCTTCGGTTTGTGTCACCGTTCGTGTGGTGCGCTTAAGTAACTGCACGCCAATTTTCTCTTCCAGCCAATGTACTCGTTTACTGATGGCTGAGCTGGTGGTATTGAGCTTACGTGCCGCGCCGTTAAAGCTGCCTTCTTCAACCACTCGCATGTATGTTTTAACATTTTGTATCCAATCCATCGTTACCCTACTCATTCCTCATTGGAACTAATTCATTTCCTGAGTGCTTTATTATCAAATCTGAGTTGCCAATATATACTGAAAACGTATTTTGACACCACACCTACCGACGATAAGAGCTCACTTAGCAACCCATGAAAACTCTCGCTAGCACACCATTTAAAAAGACGCCGATGTTATTGGCGATGATGATCATTGCCACGGGCCAAGTTGGGGTGAGCATCTATTTACCTGCACTGCCGTTGATCAGCCGAGACTTAATGGTTGACCAAGCCAGTATTCAATGGCTCGTCACGCTCTTTTTAGTGGCGTTTGGAATGTCACAGCTTTTTTACGGGCCATTGTCTGATGCGGTTGGTAGACGCCCGACATTTTTACTCGGGCAGGGGATCTACTTGGCCGGTACAGTATTGTGTGTCTGTTTTTCGGATAATTTTCATGCGTTGGCTGCTGGTCGCCTACTGCAAGGGCTTGGCGCGGGAAGTGCTTCTGTTCTTGGCCGCAGTGTGCTGCGTGACAGTTATGATGGTCTGCAATTAACAAAGGCGCTTTCTTACATCGCCATCACCGCCTCAATTATGCCAATTATTGCCCCTGTGCTCGGTGGGTGGCTTGCCTTTCATTTAAGTTGGCAGTCCGTGTTTGTGTTCGTATTAGTGTATATCTGTACCATTTTTATTTTAGGTTGGTGGATATTGCCAGAAACGTTGCCATACGCGAAACATCGGTTTCAACCGAAGGCCGTATTGCATAACTATTTGCTACTCTTGAAAAATTCCCAAGTGCTGACCAGCGCCAGTTACAACTGGATCAGCTATTTATCTAGTTTAGTGACTCTGTCGGTGCTGCCTTTTCTCTTGCAAAACAAGCTGGGGTTAACGGCCGCCGATTATGGAACCGTAATGATCGTCCCTTCCGCGGGTTTGATGATAGGCAGTGTTGCCGTTAACTTACTCAATGATCGTTTTTCATCCCAACGTTTACTTGCTTTGGCGATTGTCATTATGGCTTTTGCCGGTGTTTGGTTACTGATAACACCGATGAGCGTGTTCAATTTAGTGTGGGGATTTACTTGGTTAACGATTGCGCAAGGTATCTCATTTCCATTATCCACCAGCATGCTGCTCGGGCCACACAAAACTCAAGCGGGTTCCGTTGCGGCTCTATCTGGCTCCATTCAAATGTGTTTAGCTGGATTTTTAGGGGGATACTTGGTGGAAAGATGGATCACGAGTCAGATGTCGCTAGGCTGGTTCTATTTAGCAACCAGTTGCGCTATGTTTTTGGTGTTGTGTTCTTCCTATCGCTTACGTCAAACCAAATTCGCTTAATGCTGTTTATACCCTTCCGGTTTGAAGTGGTTTAAGTCTAGTGGTGCATTTACATCGTACATGTCGGCACAAGAGAAATAATTTGAGGTATAATCTCGGCGACATTAATTCGACGGAAAAATCAATGCAACAAGATGAATTTCAAGCATTAGTCAAAAGCTTGTGCGAGCAAAAAACACTTCCTCAAGCGTTAGATATGCTGAAAGTATTTGAAGATCAAGATATTGCTGAAGCAGCCTTATCGTTAGTGGGTCAGTTTGCTTTAGCCGAAGTGGATGGGGAGCAACGCATTTACCACGTCGTGTTGCAAGAAAATGAGCAAGGTGAAGAAGAAGAGTTTGTCGAACACATTATGAATGAAGGCGATGACGTTATTAAGTTTGTTGCTTGGTTTTTTGAAACCATGTTTGAAGTTAAGCAGAAAGAAACTTACTTGGCTGCTGGTAAAACCTATAAGCAGCCTAAACGCGGTTAACTGAAAATTAATTACTTTATTTTGTGACTAAAGTCTTGTTTTTGTTCTTTTTTGGACTAATATACACCTCGTCAGGTAAATAAATTACATGTTGAGGTGATTCATGGGTTATGAATTAGGTGGTGCTTACGTTGGTCAACTGATCGCAAAAAAAGCGATGTATGATGCAATGCATGGCAAACCACAAGCAAAGAAAAAGTCTTTCATTAAAACGCTAGTGAAGAAATTCAGCAAATAGTGAATGCCTAAGAATCAAAAAGCCCTAGCTTGGTAACAAGCTGGGGCTTTGCTTTATTTACTGGGGTAAAAATGGCTGTGCAAATTCGTCCACCATTCGTCCACAAAGAGCCCGTATACCATTACTGACTAAAGAGTCGGCGGTTTCTGAGGTGTCAGTACTTTTTCTTCTAAAGTAACCAGATGCTCTGGGGCACTACTGACTTTTTTTGGTTAGCCAATCTTCCAATTTATCACACCCGCCGATATAGCGGCTTTCTAGCCAAATTTGTGGCACAGTGACGGGCGTTTTTTGACCAATGATGGCTTTAACTTCTGGGATCATCCGGTACAGCGCCGCACTTTCTTTGACTACATCATGATAGGTGTATTGAATTCCCGCTTCATCCAGCAATTTCTTTGCTTTGACGCAGTACGGGCAAGTGGCTTTTCCATACACAATATTGCCAGTTAACTCGTCACGTTGTGCCCACTCTTTGATCACCGATTGAACCAAAACACCTCGATTTAACGCTTCTCCTTGGCTGATCACTTTACCTTCAACGACCAATATTGGGGCGTGCCATGCGCCAAGTTTCAAGGGTTCCCACCAGTACGATAGCCAGTCTTTGACTTCTAACTCGATGGGAATGCCCTCCAGTTCATTATTGAAGGTGTCAGTCAAAATGTCTTTGGTGAGCGTACACTCGCCGCAAGGGATGGTGACTTTAAATGGACCCCAACTTCCAGCCCATCGGTATAGTGTGATTTTTATCGGTTTTGCCATCGTGTTTTCCTCAAGAAGCATTGCTTAGAGAATAGGAAAGAGTTGAGTGACTTTTTATTTCAACGCGAAGATTTTTTTGTTTCCCAGTGAGTAATAAAGGCCACTGAAGCGATAATGATGGCGGCGCCAAGCCATAATCGCCCGGGTGGTGCCCAGCCAAACACTAACCAACCCGCCAAAACATTCAGTGGCAGCTTCGCGTGATCAAAAGGTTGCACAAAAGACGCATCTGCCACCGCATAGGCTTTAACGATCGCCCATTGAGCCAGTGCTGTCATCGCACCCGCAAAAAGCAATATGAGCCATAGAGTGCTCCCTTGAGGTGTTTGCCAATCTGGTAAAGCGAGCAGTAGATTGAACGGTGTGATCAGTACCAAAAGGTAGACCACCATAGTAGACGGTGAGTCATGGGCAGACAGTTTTTTCACCATCAAAGAGTAACAAGCCCAAAAAAATGCCGCGCCAACAGGCAGCAACGATGCCCAGTTGAAATCGTCAGCCCAAGGTTCAAGGATAATCATCGCCCCGACAAAGCCAGTTAATGTTGCTCCCCAGCGCGCTGTACCCACTTTCTCTTTTAAAAAAAGGCCTGAGCCAATCGTGGCAAACAGAGGAGAGGTCATCAGCAGTGCAATACCTTGCCAAATGGGTACGGGATAGGCGAGTGCCCATAACCAGAGTTGTATGCCAATCACAGATAAAAACACACGGAAAATATGCATGCTTAAATGCTCGGTGCGCAGCGAGTAGCGGATCCCTAACGTTGATAAATACGGCAAAATAACGACTAACGCGATGGCATATTGAACCAGCGCCACCGTGGTAGATGACAGGCCATAATTGATACTGGCGACTTGAGCAAGGCTATTGACTATCGCAAAGGCGAGGCCTGCGATTAGCATCCAACTTGCCCCTTGGATTGGGTGGTGAAGTATTTTGGTCATAGAGAAGAGGGTTATAGAAAAAGTCGTTGAATCATACTGACTTATCAGCGTTAAACCAATCTCTGAAATAAATGGAGTGGTTCAATAAATTTGAGCAAGTGTTATCCCTGCTGATTTCAACTTGTCTGAAACGCCAAAAATTTTGCGTATGGGCTGTGGTGATGGGATAAAAAAAGCCCCCTAAAAAGAGGGCGAAAGAACATGAACGGCCAGTGCTCTGCCTTAGCACTGAAAAGAAGCACAAACGCTGCCATGCATTTGTACTTATTACATAGCAGGTTGTGTGCCATCGTTAACTTATTGAAAAATATTGAAATTATGTTTTTTCCTCTATGAAGAATGGTCTAACCTAGTGCAATGTGTTTTATCGTGGTGCAATGCCGTCAAATAAAAAAGGCCAAGCGAGTGCTTGGCCAAAAGGATGATATCCTTAGGGAGTATATGCGTTCGTATGATTGAAATTAGAAGTTGTAACGCAGGCCTAGGCGAATAGAGTCTTTTGCATCATACGCAGTGCCGAGGTCTTTTTTATCTAGGTTGTTCATTTTGTAGGCAACGTAAGTGTAGATTGATTTATTGAAATCATAACGCCCTGTCAACTCAGCAAAATCACTTTTCGTCGTTGTGACGTTTGCAGTTTCATTTTCCGTTTTTTGATACACCCCAATCAAGCGGAAGTTACTTGTGACTTTGTATTGCGCAGCAAATTCAATCCCGTTGAATTCGCTCTTCGCTTTATCGTCCAAATCCCCTTGTGTATAGGTCAGGCCTAAGTACAAATCGTCCAACGTGTAATTCGCACCGGCAATAATTTGATTCGCTGCACCTTGGCCTGTGCCATTATCGTTGCTTGCGTAGCCCAAGCCTAAACCAAGGCCGATAGGTAAGTTATAAATTGCAGAAAGACCAAAGCCATCGGTGTCTTTTTCTTCGCCTGCAATAAAGCTTGCTTTCACATTGAGGGCATCAAATGTAGCTGCGTAGAGGAAGGTGTTGTTGATTTGCTCATTACCTGCGTTGATGAACTCTTTTTGAGCGCCAGTATAAGTACCGATGTCTGACATTTGAGAAATTTGCACGCCAGCCGTATCTTGGCGGCCGACAGAAATAGCACCAAAATCAGCTTGTAAACCTGCAAATAGGTAACGTTGGTTGAAATCAGAATTTTTATCGTTGCTGGCGGAGGAATTAACCGTTTGCTCTGCTTCATAGGTTGCAAAACCTTTCAAAGAGTCAGAGATTTCTGTTGAACCTGTAATGTTCAAACGCGCACGGCTTTTGTTTTTCATCGTGCCTTCAATTTCTTTGCCTTTGTCATCACCACCGAAATCGCCACGAAATTCTGCACGTCCACCAACTTTAAGCTCATTTCCATCCGCTTTGTAAACAGTCGCAGCAAAAGAAGAACCTGATACCAATGCTGTAAGAATTGCGGTTGCGATTGTTGCTTTTTTCATTTTATTTACCTTATCCATAATCAATGAGCTTCAGTGCTCGAACGGTTTGATGTGAGTAAAGTAGATGTTTTAAATGAATGTTTAATTACTGATTCATGATGTTTACATGTTGTTTTTATTGATGATTTATTAAAAAGAATGTTATGTAGTGATGTTCAAAATAATCAAGGTGCCATGAATTTTGAGTCGAAGATCTTACTTTTATCTAATGAAGATTCAAATCCATTCACTCGCGCTGTAGATGAGGTAAACTCGACGATCTTAGTCATCTCAAGGAAGAGTATATGTATTCGGTTCGTTTGGATAAACAGAAGATAACCCCGTCTAAAGTGTTGTGTGTTGGTCGGAACTATATTGAACATATTCAAGAGCTTAACAACACAATGCCAGAACAAATGGTGGTGTTTAATAAACCCAATACGAGCATTACAACCACTCTATCCTCGTTTCACCAAGAGACGCTTCACTATGAAGCTGAAATTTGTTTTTTGATCAAAAAAGGTCAATACAGCGCGGTTGGTTTGGGGTTAGATCTGACTAAGCGGGTACTGCAATCTCAGCTTAAAGCAAAAGGTTTACCTTGGGAGCGGGCGAAAGCATTTGATGGTTCAGCAGTACTTAGCCGATTTGTGCCACTGCATGGTATCGACATCAATAAGTTGCAGTTAGAGCTATTCATCAACTGTGTTCGGGTTCAGTGCGGCGGTGTCAACCAAATGATCTATTCACCCGCCACCATTTTAGAAGAGCTGAAATCTTACACATCGCTGCGTGATGGTGACGTTGTGATGACCGGAACGCCACAAGGCGTTGGAGAAGTGCATTGTGGCGATCTCTTTTTAGGGCGTCTTAAATGTGGAGAGCAGACCTTAATCGAGATTGAATGGCTAGCGCAATAAAACTGATTTGCGCGATTCGGGCTGCGGTTATTATCAGTATTCACCGCAGCCTCTGTCTTTAATGGGCTAAGAGCGTTAAATTTAGCAAAAAGAAAGTCGCCATGCTGATGATCGTGGTCAGCAGGACATTCTTGGTTTTCCATGCAATCAGTCCCGCTAATGCTGCGGCCCACAAGTAGGGATTATGGCGATCAAGCCAAAGTGTTTGCTCTGGCAGGAACACAATCGGAGCCCAAATAGCAGTTAATACAGCAGGGCTAGAATAAGTGAGTAAGCGCTGGATAACTGGGTTGAGACGCAGCGGTAATTTAGGCTCTAAGAACAGATAACGGCTCATAAAGACCAAAGCGGTCATGGCGAGGATAGAAAGCAGAATCATCGTTGGTTCCTCCTGCTCGAACAGAGTAAAACTTCAGAAACATAACCTGCACACATTGCGCCAATGCTTGCTAGCATTAAGCTACCTTCAACTTGCCAAAGAGTCAGGCTTACCGATAACACTAGGGCACTGATGACAGCAACGAGTATCGGTATGTTTTTAATGTTCGGAATGACAATGGCGATAAAAGTAGCCGCGACTGCGAATTCCAACCCCAACTCGTTTAAAGCGGGGATGTAGCTGCCCGCAATAATACCGACCAGTGTGGCCAAATTCCAAACTAAATAGAAGCTTAAACCCGCACCAAGCGCGTACCAACGGTTAAACTGTTTTTCATTTTGTTGTCCGCAGACCGCAAACAGCTCATCAGTGAGCAGAAAACCCAGAATTAAACGCCAACGTGTCGGGAGTGGGCTGATTTTGCTGCGCATGGAAACGCTGTAGAGAAAATGGCGAGAAGTGATGAAAAATGTGGTGATCAGCAGAGTCAACAGCCCTGCACCTGTTTTAAACATCCCCGTGGCGACGAGTTGCGCTGAGCCTGCAAATAAAACCGCAGAGAGTGCTTGGCTCTCTAATACGGTCAGGCCACTTTCAATCGCAAATGATCCTGCCAATAAGCCCCATGGTAAAACGGCAATACTCAGCGGTAGCATGGCCAGTGCGCCTTGCCCAAAGAGGCGACCTCGAGGTTCCAAATGTACGTGGTTCAATAGTGTGCTATCCATAGTAATTCCTTTGCTGGAAGTGATGAATCTATCAAGCCACAAGGTTGGGTCAAGCGATTGTACAAAATTGCGCATACAACTGTCATCCACTGAAGGGAAAAGAGCGTTGTAGTCGCAGGCATTGTTCACCTAAACAGATGAAATAAAAATGCCGCCAACAATGAACTGAAGACGGCCTGTTATTTCGCTGTGCTTGTCCGGCAATGAGCGCTACAAGCTGTGTTGGTGTTCTGCGATGAGCATCGCCATTTGCTCGTCGGCTTTTTTCTCGGCGCTGGCGAAATCTTCTTCTGCTTCGAAGGCTCCGACGACCTCGTAATAGCATTTCAATTTAGGCTCAGTGCCCGACGGGCGCACAATCACTCTCGCTCCGCCTTCCAAGTGATAGGTCAATACATCGCTAGCAGGAAGTTGAATCGCTTGCGTTGTTCCATCGGCAATATAACGTGTGAGTGATTTGAGATCGTCGGTCATGAGCACTTTTCTACCGGCGATTTCCGTTGGTGGTGTGGCGCGAAGCTTGTCACCGATCGGCGGTGAGTTAGGGTCTAACTTAATGCTACGTTGTGCATTAATGTAAAAACCGTGCTGACGGTAAATGGTTTCGAGTTGATCCCAAATAGTCTTACCTTGGCTGTATAATTCGGCCGCTAGTTGTGCAAATGCCACCATGGCCGAAAGGCCATCTTTATCCCAAACGGTTTGCCCTATGGTGTAACCCAATGCTTCTTCATAGGCGAATAAGAACTGCTGTCCATCGCTTTGTTGTTGCATCGCCACGTTGGTCAACCATTTAAAGCCAGTCAAGGTTTGGTAGTATTTTGCACCTTTTGCCTGCGCAATATTACCGAGTAAACTGGATGAGACGATGGTGTTGCCAACCAACTGTTTTGAGGCATCGGTTTTGGAGAGCAAATAGTCCCCAAATAGTGTGCCAACTTGATCGCCAGTCAGCATTTGGTATTGACCATCCGCGCGTTGTACGGCAACGGCAAATCGGTCGGCATCTGGGTCGTTGGCGCAGGCCAACTGGGCATTTTGGGCATGGGCTAACGCGATAACCATATCCATCGCCCCCGGCTCTTCAGGGTTCGGGAAGTTGACGGTCGGGAAACGGCCATCCGGCTCTCGTTGTTCCTTTACACTGATGACATGGGTAAACCCAGCGTCATGCAGCAAAGTTTCAGCCATCTCAGCGCCGACACCATGCATCGCGGTATACGCAATGGTAAGGCATTGCGGATCAGTGTGGTGGTTCAACAATGGGCTTTGATTGAGGGTACGACGGTAAGTTTGGTAATACTCTTCTGTTAGCCATTGCAAAAGGCCTTGTTGGTGCGCGTTGTCTAACGGCATCAGAGAAATAGCTCGCGTTGCCGCTAAGTCGATTTCTGCTGCAATACCTGAATCGTGAGGTGGGATAATCTGGGCACCATTTTCCCAGTACACCTTGAAGCCATTGTATTCGGGTGGGTTGTGACTGGCGGTGACTACGACTGCGGCGGCGGCATTAAAGTATTTTACCCCAAAAGCGACTACTGGGGTCGGTGCCACTTTATGCGTGAGATACACTTTGATCCCCAGCGCGGCGAGTACGGAGGCGGTATCGTGTGCAAATTGCTGAGAATCTGGCCGGCCATCATAGCCAATCACCACCCCACGTGTTTTGGCATTGCTGACTTGTTGAATGAGATAGTGTCCTAAACCCGTCGCCGTTTCTTGAATTACCAGGCGGTTCATACGATTAGGGCCGCATCCCACCATGCCGCGTAAACCCGCGGTGCCGAACTCAAGGCGTGATTGAAAGCGAGCTTTTATCTCATCTAACTGATGCTGATCGACTAGTGCTTGTAGTTCTTGGCGAGTTTTAGGATCGGGATCTTTTTCTAACCATTCGGAAACGTGTTGTATCATGGTTTCACCTTCTTACATTCATGTTGAATTAATTCTAACTGATATTCATTCTCAATAATGGGGGCGCAATCGCTAAACATCGTTCTTATTTTGTTTCTCATCACGTGTTGATTCTCTTTGATTGGTTGCGTAACTGACGCTGACAAATTCCGTGTTATCTAGTTAGAGTGATGAAGCGAGAGATGGCGTAAACTGCGTAGCTCGAGCCGCCTAAACAGTAAAGAGAGGCTTAAACATAAACCCAAGTATGCACCGCCCACTAACAACCATATTTCAAAAATAAGCCCAGAAGAGTTAGCGATTTCTGTGCCAACAAACGTCATTTCTTGAATTGAAATTAGCGATACAATCGAAGAATCTTTGACCAAAGAAATCGCTTGCCCAGCTAAAGCCGGCGTGATCGCCGCCAATACTTGAGGGGCAATGACGTATCGGTATTTTACCCATCGAGACAGCCCTAAAGAGTGCGCTGCTTCCCATTGACCTTGAGCGATTCCGGCCAAACCTGAACGAACAACTTCAGCGATATAGGCTGATGAAAGCATTCCAATACACACAATTCCAGAGAATAAATTTTCCCATAGATGAGAAGGACCAAACAGCCAATGCTGAATGACATTGGTTGGCTCATGGTGTTCCCGTAGTAGGTTTTCTAGGCCCAACAACGGGATCAGTTGATTGGAGACAAAAAAATAAAAAATGAACACGAAAACCAGCGGCGGAATGTTCCTAACTAATTGCACAAAAGCGTTAGCCGGAATTCTGAACCACGAAAACTGAGAGTGGCGTGCTACGCCAAGCAGTGTGCCTAACACAAGGGCCATCACCATCGCCCAGACACTTAAGCGCAAAGTAGCAACTAACCCCTGAAAGAAATAAGGGATAGCACCATGGCTCGTTGGGGTGAAAATCAGAGCAAAAGCTTCTTGCCAACGCCAATTATAATTCACCCCAAGCTCGGCTCGGTGCGTTAACCAAATAACAAAGCCTAACAGTGCTAAGAGTAACGCATAATCGAGCTTATTGAGCGATAATTGTAGCCATGGTTTAAGGCTCCGTTTTTCATACAGCACGGTTTTTGTTCTATTCACATCCGCCCCTCAGGCTATTGCCCTGAGACGATTTGGTTTTGCCAATCTAGCGTTGAGAACCAATATTCGTAGCGTTCACTTAACCAGCCGTCATTGGTTCGTTCAATAATCCATTGATCAAAAAAGGCTTTTTTGTCCTCTTCACCTAAGCGAACGGCAAACGCTTCGTTTCCTTTGGACAACCGTTCATTGAAAGGAATGAACAGTTTGTCACTGTGTTTCACTGTTTCATGTTCAGGTTTAGGGCTTGACGCAATCACGGCGTGTGCTTGGCCGTTTAATACTTCTTGAAAGGCTTGTGCATCGTCATCAAATTGCAGAATTTTGGCTTTGGGGAAGGTTTCACGAGCGACTTGTACGGTGAATGCCCCACGGCGCGCAGCGATAGTCACTCGACGAGAGTTGAAGTCTTCAATGGTGGAAAAGCCATTAGCTAAGGATTGATTGGCAGCAAGCTGCACGCCTGAATGTGAGTAGGGGGTGGTAAAGAGCACGCTTTTCGAGCGTTCTGGCGTGATAGACATGCCGCCGATAATGACATCAAATTTCTGTGCTAAGAGTGCTGGAATAATGCCATCCCACGCGGTAGGTACAAATTCCACTTTCCAACCTGAATCTTCAGCAAGACGTTTGGCAACATCAATTTCAAAGCCAATTAGGTCGCCTTGCTTGTCGCGCATTGCCCAAGGCACAAACGTAGACATACCCACACGCAATGTGCCTCGTTCAGTGATTTTATCAAGGCTAGGCGTTTCACTGGCAAAGGCGGGTATGGAAATGGTTATCCCTAGTAACATGGTCAACCCGAGCGATAGAGCGGCGATAGCCTTCAATCCAGCGCGTTGCCACGCTTTTGGTGCAGATTGCTGCATGATGTTCTCCTTTTAAGGATGATTATTGAGCGCGCCATTGCGCCCCGAGTTTGTGTTCTAACCATGCTGAAAACCCTGATAAAGACAGAGTTAACAGTAAATAAATTGCAGCGACGGTAAACCATATTTCAAATGGCATCGCCGTTTCTGAGACAATATTTCTACCTTGAGTGGTTAAGTCAAAAATAGCCATCACACTGACGATAGACGAGTTTTTAATTAATGACACGACTTCATTGGTCAGTGGAGGTAATGTACGTTGGATAAGTTGCGGTAAGATCACATCAACATAGGTATAAAAACGAGAAAGCCCTAATGTTCGTGCCGCTTCAAACTGTCCCTTCGGAATGCTGTTTAAACCACCACGAAACACTTCGGCAGTATAAGCGCCTTGAAACAGTGCCAAAGCTAAAATGGCAGTAGAGAAGCGATCTAAGCCCAGCACTGGGCCAAACACAAAATAGAGTAGGTATATCTGCACCAGTAGCGGCGTGTTGCGGATAAGCTCAATATAAATATTGGCCAGCCAACGCCCTACCACTGAATTGGAAAGCTTCAACAAAGCGGTTGTTAAGCCAATGACTAGCGTAAAAAATAGGCTGACCGTTGAGATTTGCACCGTAACGGCTAACCCTTCGAGCAGTTCCGCGGGCCACCATTCACCCTCGTCGTAAAAAGCGATGAAATCAGGCACACGATACCATTGCCACTGGTAACCCATAGCATGTGCGCCAGAATCAAGTAGCCATACCATCCCCGCAAGCAATAGAACTATCTGTACTAGAGCGGAGAAGATCGGTTTTATCAGTACTTTTATCATCAATGGCTCAATATTTGGTTGAGAAACTGTTGAGTTCTTGGGTGTTTTGGCTGACGAAATATCTCTTCCGGCGTAGCGATCTCGAGAATTCTTCCTTCATCCATAAAAATGACGCGATCCGCTACTTTTCGGGCAAAACCCATTTCATGAGTGACGCACATCATGGTGATGCCATCTTGAGCAAGATCTACCATGACATCCAGCACCTCTCGGATGGTTTCAGGATCGAGAGCTGAAGTGGGTTCATCAAACAATAAAATGTCTGGTTGCATACAGAGTGAGCGTGCAATGGCAACACGCTGTTGCTGACCGCCAGATAATTGCACCGGATATTTGTCAGCTTGGTCAAGAATATTCACTCGCTGTAAAAAATGGCTCGCTCTTTGTCTTGCGGCTTGCTTACTCAATTTCAGTGTACGAATTGGAGCTAAAATAAGGTTTTCAATCACCGTCAAGTGAGGGAAAAGGTTGAAATGCTGGAAAACCATACCGATTTTTCCCGCAGGCTGTGTGATGTCGGAATGGTTAGAGTTCAGGGTGATCTTGCCCGCGGTGATAGCTTCTAACCCATTGACCGTTCGGATTAATGTTGATTTTCCTGAGCCTGAAGGGCCACAAACGACTAAGATTTCCCCTCGACGAACCTGAAGAGTAATGTCTTTCAAAGCGTGAAAATTATTGTACCACTTGTTTACTTTTTCAAACTCTATCGCATTCATGGTTGAATATCTTGTTGCTATTTTGTTACTACCTACCTTAGCAATATCAACGAGATAATGCACCTACGAAGCTCATATTAGCGTTAATTTGTGGGTTCCAGTATAAAGGTGTAACTATTTTTTTACGAAATGATAATTTTGTAAAAAAGTAGCCAATATTGCCTTTTGTTGAAAATAATGATTGAAGTTGTGGTTTTTAGTAGATAAGTTACAGGGGAGAGCCGAAAGCAAGGCTGCGTATAGATCCAACCTGTCCGTTGTTCGGTAGGCAGTAGAAAAGAATAAGGAAGAAGTAAGCAATGTTTCAGACTGATGATGTAAAAATTAAACGAGTTAAAGAGTTATTACCTCCTGTTGCGGTTCTAGAAAAGTTTCCGGCAACAGAAGTTGCTGCTTCAACCACATTTCAGGCTCGAGAAGCCATTCATAATATTCTACAAGATAAAGATGATCGCTTATTGGTGATCATTGGCCCATGTTCAATTCATGATCCTCAAGCGGCTGTTGAATATGGAAAACGTCTTAAAGTGTTGCGCGATGAACTAGGTGATCGCCTTGAAATTGTCATGCGTGTCTATTTTGAAAAACCTCGTACAACCGTCGGATGGAAAGGGCTCATTAACGACCCTTATTTAAATGATACCTATAAAATTAACGATGGTTTACGCATGGCGCGTAAGTTACTGCTTGATTTGACCGATATGGGGATGCCGACAGCGAGCGAATTTTTGGATATGATCACACCGCAGTATGTGGCTGACCTTATCAGTTGGGGTGCTATTGGTGCTCGTACAACAGAATCTCAAGTTCACCGTGAGCTCGCATCGGGTCTATCTTGTCCGGTTGGGTTCAAAAATGGGACAGATGGCAATATCAAAATCGCTTCTGATGCGATTCGCTCTGCCAGTGCATCGCACCATTTCTTGTCGGTCACTAAGTATGGTCATTCGGCCATCATTCAAACGGCAGGCAACCCTGATTGCCATATCATTCTACGAGGTGGTAAAGAGCCAAACTACAACGCTCAACATGTCGCGGCTATCAAGCAGGAACTAGAAATCTCCGGTTTACCACAAAAAGTGATGATTGACTTTAGCCACGCAAACAGCTCTAAACAGTACCAGCGTCAACTGGTGGTATCACAAGATGTGAGTGAGCAGATTGCATCGGGTGAACATGCTATTTTTGGTGTGATGATTGAGTCTCATCTCGTTGAAGGACGTCAGGATCTCGTGGATGGTTGTGCGGCCACTTATGGTCAATCGATTACGGATGCATGTATTGGCTGGGATGACACTGAAGTGGTATTGCGTCAGTTGGCTGGTGCCGTAGAGGCGCGTCGCGCACGCTAAATATGGCGTCACTCTATAATATAAAGTATCAACAGAGCTCCCGATTCGGGGGCTTTTCTATTTAGACTCAGCTCTGATCGCGTCACTTTAAGCGCTATGGTTGTGAAAAGTGCTCAGATAATGCTGAACGACGATTTTTACTTGGGTCGCCGTTTTCATCGTTTTCTACCGTGCTTTCATAGCCTTGTTTGATAAAGCGTTGTAAAGGCATGACAGGTTCAATGCGCTTGAGTTGAGGGGAGTTTGTTGTCCCAGCAAGTTGGTAAATGGTCACGCCACTACCAGTGTTAATCACAATTTTATCCCCATCATATTCAAACTGAGTGCTGACTAAGCGATTATTTCGAAACACGCCATTTGAATTGAGAGTTAGAACCTCAGTGCTATAACTGGGTGTACCGATTTCGATCCATGAACCATAGACATTTTTGGGGCTTGTATACTCTTGATAGCTCACTAAAAGTAAAGTGGCAAAACTAGCTGCGATAGTGAACAGCACTATCCAAAAAAGACTTTTTAATACCCACTTTTTTTTCATAGGGTGACCTGAAGAGGCTTTATTTGCATGCGTGAAACCCTTAACTGCCATTCCCACTCCATAACGTAAGCAATCAGCGACTAGTACCGGTAAGGCTAACCAATTAAAACAAGGTTAGAGAGTGGAATATGTCGTGTGGTTTAGCAAATGTCACACTGGAAAATATGATCTTTTTTCCAAAACTAGTACTAATGGATGACAAGATGAACATTGCATCATGAATTTTGTTGACTTACCGATCAGTATAGGTCGCGTTTCACTATTTGTTTAATCCCAATTGCCACTTGTGTATTTTTACGATTTCAGATAAAACGGCTTACAAACGTGTTATTCACCATATTTTGGTGGTTTATTTTACAAGGAAGAGAAATGATCAAAGAAAACACATACTTCGACGGGGCTGTTAAATCTTTAGGTTTTGCTCACCAAAGTGGTGACAGTTCGGTGGGCGTAATGGCTCCTGGCGAATACACCTTTGGCACGGCGGCTCCTGAGCGTATGACAGTCATCAAAGGTTCGTTAACGATAAAGCGTTTAGGGGATGAACACTGGTCTACATTTAAAGCGAATGAATCTTTTGAAGTCGCTGAGAATTCGTCCTTTGATTTGAAAGTTGCCGAAGTAACAGCTTATTTGTGCGAATATTTGTAGTTGAAATAGGGCTTAAAAGCCCTATTTCTTATCGAGCTGTTAAGCCAAATTTTGCATAGATGGCTTCGATCCTTCCACTTTTTACCATTTCAGACAGAGCGTTTTGTAATGCATCCGCTTGTGGATGGCTTTTAGGCATACCGTAATAGTTGCCGATAGTGTTTGGATAGTAGTAGGTTGCTACTTGGTAGTTACTAAAATTGATTGTTTTTAATTCCACTTCTAGCGCAGGTAAATCCAATACGATAACGGTATCTATTCTCTTTGCCTCTAGCATTCTTGCTAGGTTGAAGTCATCATTAACAACCGTTCTATTTATCTCTTTGTCTTGATCAAACGCTTCGAAATAAGCGGTACCTCTTTTCACACCGACATTTAGCTCTCGTAAATCTTGATAATTGTTGATTGCTGGCCCATCACTGCGAGTGACAAAAACAATATTCCGTGTTTGCTCACTTATAGGACCGATAAAGCGAACAAATGCTTCTCTGTCTGCTGTTCGTATGACACGTGGAACAATGTCAACAGTACCATTTTCTAAAGTAGCAAGGCTGCGAGGAAATGGAATGTTTCGCCACTCGATATCGAAGCCTATATTTTTTGCTGCTTCTTCAATGATTTCCTTTAATGGGCCGCTGATTTTTTGACCATCTGGACTGATCACCATTTCTGGTGGTCGATGCCTAAAATCAGCTTTAAGGGTGTTAGCAAAAAGCGTTGAGCTGATCAGCACTGCTGCCAATGAAATGAGAATATTTCTAGTCAATACCCACATATTTCGTGCCTCTCGTCAAATTTACTACTTGAGTATAGGCAAACTTTCTGAGAACCCCAAAATGACACTTAAGATCAGCCGGATGGCTACCCTATGATTAATACTGTTCAAACAGACCTGAGTTGTAGTCTTTAATTGCTTGTTCTATCTCAGAAAATGAGTTCATTACAAACGGCCCATAATGCACTACAGGTTCATCAATGGGTTGCCCCATTAGCAACAATACTCCGCTCGTATCATTGGCTTTTAATGTTAAGAACTCACCTTTTGAGAGCAACGCTAGCTCGCCTTGCTTCAACACTTTACTGCCTAGCTGTGCATTGCCTTTGTAGGTAAATGCCATGACATTAAAGTGATTTGGAGTGGCGATCTCTAATTGGCTACCCGGTGTTGCTTGCCAGTCGGCTACACTCAATTTAACGCCCGTTTTTGTTAATGGGCCAGTTACTATCTGGTTGCCACAAGTGACATCACCCGCAAGTACTCTCAGCAGGCCAGCCTCTTGGGAGTGGTATTCGGTAATGGTTTCGGGTTGAAAGTCGTGGTATTGCGCTGGCGCCATTTTTTGGCTAGCAGGCTGATTGATCCAAATCTGAAAACCGTGCAACTGACCTTCAGTCATGATTGGCATCTCGCTATGAATAACACCTCTTCCTGCGGCCATCCATTGGGCACCTCCAGAGCGTAATTCACCGACATTACCCATATGATCTTGATGTTGGAAATGCCCATTTAGCATATAAGTGAGAGTTTCGATTCCTCGGTGTGGATGAGGAGGGAATCCGCCAATATAATCGGCTTTTTGATCAGATTTAAATTCATCGAGCATTAAAAATGGTGAAAAATTAGCGTTATTAAAGCCAGCAACGCGGCTAATTTTTACGCCATCTCCATCCGAAGTGGGTTGTGCGGGGATTATCTGTTTTATTTCACGTTGCGTTAGCATAATGATTCTCCTTGTCGGTATAACATCAGTCTAAGACAATGTGCTGATAAAGAAGAGCGCTGTGTTTTGAAGGTCTTCGTCGAGAAATTCGAACATATCTTGAGGGGGGCTATAATTAGAGTAGGTTGGATCACGAGGAGGATGCCCAATGTCTATGTTGCCCAAACATGAAGATCAGAATCCGCATTATGATCCCAAAGAGGATTTTACGCTTGAGCAGATGCACCGATTTACCAAGGTGGCTAATCAAGCGCAGAAAAATCGCGATACGCTTGAACAGCTCAGTGATAAAGACGTTTCCATTGTTGAAGCAGCAAGGCGTGCGGCAATGAGGCCAGTGATTCACCCTAAACCAAATAAACCTAATACAGCACGCTACGCCGCATGGATGGTGGTGGTATGTGCAGTAGGTTTGTGGATTATGTATATGACTCGCTAGCTTTCTTTATTGGTGTCACTGTTGCTGAATGGGTTGCAGTAGATGCTTCAGTATGGTCAAGTGAAATATGTTGGTAATACTGATATTGATTTTTGCCGTTGTGTTTTGCTGCGTACATCGCTTTGTCTGCGCACCGAGTCAGCTCTGCCAAGTTATCAGCATCAGAAGGAAACAAAGCAGCGCCGATGCTGACGGTGAGGTTATTGATCATTTCTGAGCCTTGATATTTATCCTCAAACAGATAACAAATCCGGTTGAGAACGCCATCCAAATCCTTAACCGTTTTGATATCGTAAAGTAGTAGCACGAACTCATCTCCGGCAAATCTCGCGATGGAGTAATCGTGTTTATCTGTCTTCCGGTCTTTATTTCGGACGTTGTTTTTTAAACGGTTGGCGAAATATTGCAAGACTCGATCCCCGACCTCATGTCCGTAGCTGTCATTAATGGACTTGAAATTATCAATGTCTAGAAAAACGAGTGCGGTGATGGTCTTTTTATCAGACTGCTGAGAGAGCTTTTCACGTGCCCAAGTTTCGAAACTCCAACGATTGGCGAGCCCAGTCAGTTGGTCGGTGTAGGCAAGGTCTTCAATTCCCTCTTGATAAAGATGCTGGATATAGCAAACCGCTTTGTTGTAGTAGTAAGAGGAAATATGACACATGCAACAGAGTGCGATGAGACTGAGAAAGAACCGATCTATGGGGAGATATTGAGGAAGAATATCGGCTCCGGAGAGTTGTACTGATACGCCAATCAGCATAAAGAAACTGCAGCTAAAAACTAAGCCTATACGAAAGTCATTAATGAAGATCACCGCCGCAATAATTGGAAACAACCACAGCACATTGCCGACCATATGCTGTCCATATAGTAGTAATATGACCCCTTTTGTTAACAAGATGGCACTGAGGAATAAATCGGCATAGGAGGTGTTATCAGAGTGATGGTAGAAATAAAGGTAATTAGAGGCAATGGCGATCAAGCATAATAAATTAAAAGTGCTCAGGTAATATTGCTGTTCAAGAAAATGAAGAATGCCATAAAAGGCGAAAAGTAGCACAGACACAAACGAGCATAAGGCAACGACCCTACGCTTGCGTGACGCTCGCATATTGGCCATCTCTTCTAAATGTCTACCTACCAGTTCAGTCATACTCGATCTCGATGCTATCCTAAAGTATTAGATACCGAGTTAAGTCTAGAATAAATAACAGAGTTTTGCGGACGAAGTGCATGTAGTAAGTTGAAAAATACAATGGCTAATCATTTGGCGTTTTCGTTAAGTCATTAGGCTATTAATAATCGGTGATCAATGGTCTTATAACTTATTGTATTATCAGCATGTTTTGTCGATTATTTTAACGTTGTCCAAATAAGCCATTATTTAAGCCATTATTTTTTTATAAAAAAATGAATATAAGCAAATGTGGATATAGCAAAAAAATCTAAGCCGTCCTGTCGTTACATTACAAATTTAGTTACATCGCAAATTCTTTTTTGATCCAACTTCTTAGCACTAAGATACTCTCTTGTTTCAGTTGCTCTTTGGCACAAACGAAGTAGTAGTCTTGATAGGGATTAGTCACTGCGGAACCGAGTTCTTGTAGTAGGCCTAACTTGATGTCATCTTTTACAAAGAGGCGATGGGTAACGAAAATACCTAATTGGCGGATAGTTGCTTGTACGGCTTGTGCTGAAGAAACAAATGATAGGTTTTTGCGACTTTCTGGCATGCTAAGTTGATAAGCATCGCACCAAATTTGCCAGTCTTTTTTGCGGCGCTCGTTCACAGCGATAATCGCTGGGTGGCATTTAAGTATGGATGAAAGCGTCTGCTTATCACCTTGCTTTATGAGGTCAGGTTTTATGAGTTCAGGGCTGCATACCAGCACCAATTCATCTTCGGCAAGTTTCTCACAATAGTAGTCTTGCCACTCATCTTGTTTACCATGAACAATCGCGATATCAACGTTCTCTGATGTTAGAGAAAAAGTGCCTGTTAAACTCGATATTCTCACGTCTATATGTGGCGCATGCTCTTGAAAGCGGTTAACTCGTGGTATCCACCAGTGCAGCGCTAATGAGTTGACCATGTTGAGTGTCAGTCGGTTATGGCGCTCATCTCTCATAAGCACTTCAGTTGCTTCAACGATTTGCTCCAAAGCAGGCGCAATTCTCCGATAGTATTTTTGACCAGCATTATTGAGTACGACGTGACGCCCAACGCGATTGAATAGCGGCTGGTTTAGCTGGTTCTCTAATGCTTTTATTGATTGACTGACGGCTGAATGACTAACATTAAGGTGCTTTGCTGCATCCGTCATGCTGCCTGTTTCTGCTACGGCAATAAATGAGTAGAGTGACTTGAGCGGAGGTAGTTTTCGCATTGGTAAGTTTCTCTTACAGGTTTGGTTAATATTACTCGTTATTTTTCCTTTCGTCATTGTTCTATGATGGCTGTACTAGAGGAGAGTTGTATGAACCCACGAATTTTGGCTCCATTATTTATGTTGTCCTCCACATTTAGCTTGTCATTGACAGGGCTACTGTCTAAGTTTCTTGCACATGAGATACCGCTACAAAGTCTCAGTTTTCTCCGATTTTTACTCCCCGCGCTTATATTGTTGGGAGTAATGAGCTTGACTCATTTCCGTTTTCCTCCCAAAGGTATGAAACGGGCTCTGTGGGTTCGCTCAGTATGCATTGCAGGCTGTCAGCTCTGTTTTATTTACTCACTTCAGCACCTTTCTTTGGTGGAAAGTGTCGTATTGTTCAGCACTGGTCCACTGTTTATTCCTTTGTTAGAAAAATTAATATTTGGTGTAGTGATGAAAGCAGGCACGGTTGTGAGCTTGGCCATTACATTTATCGGGGTGTTACTGCTGGCTGGCGATGTTTCGGGCATCCATTTACGGATGGAGTTATTGGTCGGTTTACTTGCGGGAGCACTGAATGCGGGATCGCAGTTAAGCTTATATCGAGCGACGAAAAGTGATATGCGATCTATTGATATCAATGCTTGGACGTTTGTGTGTGCATCAATCTTATTACTACCTTTGTTATTTCTTCCTACCTCGGACGTGAATGTACTTCAACAAACCTGGGGCAGCTTGCAGCAGTTAGCTGTGGTTATTGCCTTGAGCGGAGTCTCTATATTAGTCATCAACACTCAAATTTTTCGAGCCAAAGCCTACCGTCTGGCACACTCTGGCTCGCAGCTCGCTCCGTTAATTTTTACCAATTTGCTTTTTACCGCTTTATGGCAACAGTTGTTTTTTAATGTGCAGTACTTGCCAACACAAATGGTAGGATTGGGCTTGATTGTGATGGCAACTTTTACCGGAATTCTTATCCCGAAGCTATTTAAATCCTCAGTATCGTCAAACCAGCTTAAATCAGCTTAACCCGCTTATTGCTACTGTCTGATGAGCCCATAAGGCAGGCTAGAAAATACCTTAGGATTATTTTTCACTGTGGGCGCTTGGTTGGTTTTCTGCCAGTCAAGTAACATAATGGCAAGTACATTGCGGTGCTCTCCGTCGGCAAGGTCAAACACACCTGAGGTAGAGGGGATCATCCCTTTCTTTTTATCAATCGCTTGTTGAATTGCGAGACGAGTTTTTTCTACAACAGGATCCTTTTCTAAACCTGCGAGTAGAAAAGTGATTCCAACTTCAGCAACCACATCTTCCTTCGCTCTTAGCAAAATGGTATCGATATTATTGCGAAAGTAGTCGAAGATCCATTGATGCTGCTGCTCTTTAATGGGATTTTGATAGTATTCTGAATCGGCAAAAATAATGTGTGTCATGCCATACAGCTTATTGCCATATTGTTGCGCGGAGAGTGCTTTATCAGCAGAATCTGGGTATGTTTTCCTAAAGCTATCAATGAATGGTTGTACGACATCTTGTTCACCTAACTGGCGTAACCAATAGACTTGGTTAGCAAGTTGTGCGGCCCACGCTTTAATCATTTCTTCATCAGTGGCGTACTTAGTAAAATCATAACGGCGGATCACTTGGCGCAAAAGCTGATCTTCTTTATGTTTCAAACCATATTCGTTGGCACGGGCCATAGAGCCTAATAGGTCGACGCCTAAGTAGAGGTATTCTGGCATATGTTTAGTGGCGATATAGCGTAATTGGCTGCGTTCATCTTCGTCATCGAGGTATCCAGCCAAACGTTGCTCAGAGTAGAGAAAAACCTGTTCAGCAGTTGAAACTTCTGCGGAAAATTGATTAAGTCGGCTCGCCACGCGAGCAAGATCACTCCACACCGCTGCTGAATATTTAGGATCTAGAGTTTGGCGGTACATCCGCAACCCATAGTGCCCCTCTTTGAATGCCGGCAATGTGAAAAGTTGCTCTTCATAGGTTTGACGAATAAGCTCCGCAGATTCAGAAAAAGTGTTATTCGTTGTTGACGCTGGCTCTGCATAGCCAGAGGCAGGCAACCACAATGCAATAGCGAATCCCAGAAATAGGCCACTCTTTTTTAATAACATGATGAAAACACACCTTTAAGCTAATATTCATAATAATATTATCATTTCATATATTTATTATTGTTGGTGATGTGTTCGGTGTGCGTAAAATGACCACTTTGAGCCGTCGTTAGGATAATGCGTTTAGCTGATTGTGCTTTTTACGCTATGCAAATTGATGAATTAAAATCTTACTATGTTAGCAAAAAGCTACGAGTTCATTTGGTTATATCAATAAATTTGTAATTAATTTGGGTATTCCCTCATTAATTACGTTAATCTTAAGTAAGAAGCACTATTCTAAATAGAGCAAGTAAAACCATACACATGTAGTGATCGCTACAGGCTAGTGAGGGAGAGTTGCATGAGACATATCTCAGGCAAACAGTGGTCTGTCAATTTGCTTCTCGTTGCCTTCATCATTTTTTGTGGAGGGTTGATCGAAATTATCAATTTCAATCAACGAAGTTTTATCCGAGATAATCTTCAAACCAGAGCAAAGGAAGAGCTTTCGATTATTCGAGCTCAGTTAGAAGCTGCCATTTTGTCTGACATCTATGTAGCAAATGGGTTAACCAGTTTAATTGCGATTAACGCCCATTCTCAGTTCGAAGATTGGGAAAAGATTGCGGCTAATATTTTACATGAAGGTAGACATTTGCGCGTGATTGGGCTTGCGCCTGATGATGTGATTCGTTACACCTATCCATTGAGCGGAAATCACAAAACGATAGGCTTAGATTACCGTACCGTTCCCAAACAATGGGCCACGATCTTAAAAGCAAGGGAGATCCAAGAGATCTTCATTGCAGGCCCTGTGAACCTGGTTCAAGGTGGGCGAGGCCTTGTTGCTCGGATTCCTATATTTACTGACCCTCCTGATAACCAACAATATTGGGGAGTATGCAGTGTCGTGATCGATTTAGATTCGCTATTACTTTCCACTGGCGTTGAACGTTTTACTCACCGCTTTAATTTGGCGATACGTGGGGTAGACAGTACTGGTTCGGAAGGCGAGGTATTTTTTGGTGAACAAGAGGTGTTCACGAAAGCTTTTGCAAAACAAAGTGTTCATTTTCCCTATGGCGGCTGGGAAATTGCTGTTGCGCAGAAAAGCGATGTTTTAGGTCAAGTGCCTTGGTATCAGGTTCACATTGTACGGTTGCTAGGCTATCCGATCTTAATCTTGTTGGTTGCGGCGTTTATTACGATATATCGCTTGTACTCTATTGCTAATGAAAGAGCACTTCATGACGAATTAACTCAGCTTCCTAACCGTCGGTACTTCATGTATACGCTTGATCGATATTTTGAGCAGGCTATCAAAATGGACCAATCGGCTGGTTTTGTGATCCTCAACATTGATATTGATAAGTTCAAATCGATCAATGACACCTATGGGCATGCGGCGGGTGACAAGGTATTGATTGCTTGTGCGGAGCGAGTGAAAAGCGTATTGCGTTCTTCGGATTTAGTTGCACGCATTGGCGGTGATGAGTTTCTGGTTTTACTGTCTCGAGTATCGGACAACGATGATATTGAGCGGATCAGTCTCAAAATAAAAAGTGCGTTGTGTAATGCGCCAGTCATTTATGAGCAGCACTTAATTAACCTACATGTCAGTGTAGGCGCAGCCGCATTTAGCCCAGAATTTGATAATGTGGATGCGATGTTGAAACTGGCTGATGAGCGGATGTATCAAGAAAAGAGGCAGCAGTACTACTAGATTATTTATTCAGATTCGCATTTTGAAATTTAATTGCAAAATGCAAATTTATTATGCGACACGTTGTAATGAAACCGCTCATAAAGTAGACAGATAAGGTGTTTTTTGGCAGTTTTAAAGTTGGCATGCATCCTGCTATATAGTAAGTGACCCTTCTAAGCCGAGGGTCACCTAGCCAACTGACGTTGTTAGTGAACCTTATTTTTGTTCACACTTATTAATAGCCAATCATACTTTTTGTGATTGGCTTTTTTTATTTTTACGCTCTGCAACTAGCCAGCACATTTCTCATAGCAGCTTGGTTTTCTTGGACAGACAGCACCGCGTGAGCAGATTAAGCGCGCATTATTTTCAATTCCGCGTTCAATCCAATTAATATTAAGAATTTTAGCAATAGTCGTGAGATCTTTTTTGATGTGTCTTGGAATAAGAGAGCTCCCGCCGTTGCTGACGCATAACGCTTTGAGCTCCTCAGCAATTGAGTGAGCATCCCCACCTTGTGCATTGATGGCTGGATTCAAATCTATTCCAGCGCATAGCACTCGATTATTGCCTGCTGGATCGATCATATTGACGGATTCACAGCAATATATTCTCGGCTCATCACCTACATTCAAAATCGAAATTTGCGCAGAGCTGCCACTTTGCGGCTCTGAAAGACGTCTAAACACGGCCCAATGCTGGCAAGGGTCATTCACTTTACGCATATTCCCCCACGGTAGAGGGATCCCATTGCCACGATAAACCGCTTTTAATTTGCCTTCACCATAAGCATCGAAATAGTGCCAATGCGGATAGGGTGACACGACCGTCATGCGCCTCATCGCAACGGAAGGAGAAACCCCCGCTTTCAAATGTACATCGATTTCGTAACCGCTGCGATCAAGAAGTTGTCGATAAGGCACTTTGGGGCACAGCAGTGCGCCAGCAAAAAAACTCGATTCAAAATCTCGCCATGCCTGAAGGATATCTTGGGAATTTAATTCACAGGTGGCGGTGGCATCAGGCGTTTCTTCCCAACTGTTTGTGTGGCCAACCGTTAAGACACTTTTTAGTCCCTCTTTGCTGTGCAGAATATTGTGGCCAATATACACTGCGAGGTCGTACTTTAGGCGAGTTGGGTACTCACGTAGAATTTCATTGAGGTAGATCGTGCATGGTGGTTCAAAAAAAGAGGTAATAAGTTGTTTGGCGCTAACACCAAGCTCATCAACAACATCTTGCGGGGTTCTCGTGACCCAGCGGATAACCAAACCAAGGCTTTTGGCGATGTCGATAAGATCTTCAACAGCTAAGTTTAAGCGTTTTAAACCCACTTCTTCTGCTGCTCGCTCAAGATCTGGGAAGTGGTTTTGTAAACTCTCTTGGTGAGCACGGATCAATAGATGAGCAAACTGTTTGCCAGTGATCCCGGTTTGGGAAAGCATCTCTGGGATTGCGATTTGTAAAATATCATTTGAGAATAAAAAGCTAGGTTCAAGAGCCATACCGCTGATCCCACCTCTGTTACCCTTGTCAGGAGTAATATCCGTTTGACCTGGTTCATCATCTAAAAACCAAGCGGGATCTTTTTGGAAAACTTGGGCAATGACCTCCAACATATCAACACTAGGTACCCGTTTTCCACGCTCAATCATCGAAAGGTATGAAACGGAGGGGGCGTATTCTGGGTTGATACGAATACAGCGTGCCGATAAATCTTCCATCGTTAGGTGATTACGCTTTCTTAAGTTTCTGACTTTTGTCCCTAAGAAATGTGACTGACGAACTAAGCTTTTTGATAAGGCCATTTTGTAAAATTCACACTGTAAAATTTTTGTTGTGAAATTGTAGTAAAAAATTGGTTAATCTACCAAGTAAGCAAGGTCACAAATTTGCACAAAGGTTAAACGCAAGTTTGGAATAATTGCTCTAGAACACAAAATGTTGAGTTACCTATAAGGAAAAGACGATGAATATGCTGACATTCGATAAAACAGAAATCCAAAAACTAGATAAACCCTTTATCGCTGAAGCCGTCTTCGCCGTCGAGACTATCAGTGCTAATCAACAAAATGAAAAACAGAGTAGAGCGAAGCAACTACTCGATAGATTGTTCCCTTTGGCGACGGGCTCTCATCAAGATGTGACCAGTTATGTGATCGATTACCGCCATGTGTTGGCTTATTTCAAGGATGGGCGTCATAGTGGTTTGAAGCACCCAAAACATTTTGTTGCCTTCAATGGTGAAAAGGAGTCACCATGTTCGATCTTGTTCCGTGATGGAAGTGGTAGCCATGTTGAAGTGATGTTAGGCTGCACTAAAGGGACTGGACGCGTTGAACTGATAGAGATTAATGATATTCAGTTAGAAACGTGTACCACATTTACCCAATCGGTGGAAGAAATGCCCAGCGCCGCAATGCGCCACTGGGTAAGCCTAGTCAAAGGTGATGAAAAGGGTAAGCCTCAAGCTTGTAGTGAAGATAAGGAGTACACCGCAAAAGATGGTGAAGACTATTACTTAAACTACAGTTTTAACCTTGCTTAGGTTATAGATGTGTATTGGGATTAAATGGGGCGTGGCGCCCCTTTTACTTTTCTATCCATAAATTGAGGTTTATGGAACTTGTGATTGCTTTTCAGCTACCCATAAGCCATAAGAGGTTGAAGCGATTAAAGCGGCATAACACGGTTGCGGCCTAATTGTTTTGCTTCATAGAGCAGTTTATCGGTTCTTTCTATCAAAGACTCGGACGTATCACCTAGTTGTAATTCTGTCACACCAAAAGAGGCGGTAATATTACCAACTTGGTTTCCTGAACGGCGATCCTTCACGCTCATTTTTTCTATCGAACGGCGCAGTGATTCTGCAAACTGTCTGGCAATGCGCAGTGTTTTATTTGGAACAATTAAAACGAACTCTTCGCCGCCAAATCGGTAGGCGGTAATGCCATCTCGACAGCTACTCTGAAGCTTTTTAGCGATGCCTTTGATGACGGTGTCACCAAATAGGTGGCCATAATTGTCATTAAAAGATTTGAAGTGATCGATATCTAATAAGATCAGGCTTATTGGTTGCTGCGCGCTTATTAGGGTAAAGAGATCATCATTGAACGAACGGCGGTTATATAAACCGGACAATCCATCGAATAAAGCCTCTTTTTGCACCTCGGCAAGCTGCTCTTTCAGTCGATGAATTTCTTTACTGGCACTATTAAGTTGACCATTTAAAAACTGAGTTGAATGGCGAATATCTCGCGATTCAGTGACCAATTGGCGAACCACTTTCATCACCTCTTCGATCGATAAATCATCGTTTTCGACTCGTTCTAATTCACTAAAACTTTTATCAATCACTCTGGCAAATTCGCTGGTATCGGTTAGGGTATCTGACATTGAACTTGCGACTTCATTGACTAACACTTCAATGTTGTTGCGTAGCGTGCTTAAACTGGTTTCAGAGCGCGATGCGACATAGCTGTTATAGAGTTGAGAGCTTGCCGCGGGAGGACAAAGGCCAAAGTTTTCCAATACAGAATCGAGTTCTCGATTGAGTTGAGGTATGGCGTTGTCAACATAGGTATACCAAAGTGCATAGTTAGCAGGTGTCGCCGCCACATGATTTTTCATCATCAACGGTACTGCTTTTTTTAAATTGGCTGTAGATCTCTTAAAGTCGTCGCTGGTCATTATCGTAAAATTAATAGACAGTCACAGATATTCATACCGCTAAGATTAGCGGATATCCCAAAGTTATGCGCTAAAAAAATGCAACTAAAGTTTGAAGTTGAATTTTTATTTACGGTGAACAATCGATTCTTGATGTAGATCAAACACAACAGACAGACATAGTAGGGGGTTTTTTATATATTGAATCGCTGAATGATTAAAATAAGTTGGTTACTGAATCAAGGAGTAATAGATGGAGATGTATGATATTGAATCGTTTTTGGATATTTTACCTCAGGTAGAAAGTAGCTATCCGTTTGGTCCTGACGCGTTGGTTTTCAAAATTCGCGGTAAAATGTTTGCCTATACTTCTCAGTCGAGAGAAGAGCCGTTTGTGACATTGAAGTGCACTCCCGAAGATGGTGAAGTTCTGACCAGTGCCTTTTCCGCTATTCGTCCTGGTTATCATATGAATAAAAGACACTGGATCTCCGTTAAGTTAAACGGAGATGTTGACCAGATGATGTTAGAGGAATTATGTGGACGCTCTTATCAGCTTGTGGTGAGTAAACTGAAAAAATCAGATAGAGAAGCGCTTCAGGTTCTGTTTGTGCAAGCAAAACTTGATTAAGCGGTATCCTTACGTTGTTCCAGTTTTTTTGCGCCACGCAGCATCGCTTCTATTAATTCTGTCGCGTTAAATTTTTCCAAAGCTTCGTGGGCTCCGACTTGGTGAGCTCTATCCAAACAGATCTCACTGGAAAGCGAGGTGTGAAGAATACAATAAGCATGGCTCAGCATTGGATCATTTTGAACCTCAAAGGCCAGTTCATATCCATCGAGGCCCGGCATTTCAATATCACTGACCAGCAAATCGATCGCACGTTGATGTTGAGCGTCTTGACGCATCAGCTCAATGGCATCAAGTCCATTTTTACAGATTTGGTAAGGGATGTTGATACTGTCTAAGGCATCTGACAATTGTTTACGTGCAATAGATGAATCATCCACCAGTAAAATACGCAATGCTTTTAATCGCTCACGTTCAATATCAGTCAGCATCGGGATCTTAGTTGATTCATACTGTGGATAAATTTTTGAAAGTAATAATTCGACGTCAAGTAACTGCACAATCTGTTTTTGATAGCGGGTTATGCCAGTGACAAAAACGTCTTTTCCCGCCACTGCAGGTGAAGACTCGATTGTTCGCCAGTCACACTCGATGATTTTTTCAATGCTACGTACCATAAACGCAACTACGGTTCGCAAGCAGTCCGTCACGATTAAGTAGCATTGTTTATATTCGCTAGGTTGAATTGCTCTAAAGCCAATGGCGGCAGCCATATCAATGACAGGTACCGTCAAGTTACGGATAGTCACCGTTCCGATCACATGGTGATGAGAATATGGGATTTGTGTCATTGGCATGTAAGGGACAATCTCTCGTACTTTCAGAGTCCCGATAGCAAAAAGCTGTTTCTGAGTGTTCAATGTGAACATTAACATGCCTTGGGATTGGTTTGCCTTACTGGGGGTTTTAGCCATAACACCTTACTCAACGTTGTTTCTTATGCTTAATACTAAACGATCTCTTACTGACGGCAATGCGTTAAATGCAAATAAACAGTATAACCGTATGTTTATTGATCTTTTGCACTCTTACATTGGGGTTGGACTCTTGAAAAGCATCCGTTACACTATTTGCAGTAGCAAATTTATTGAGAAAAATGATGGCAAGAACGGCAGCGGCTCTTCACATTTTAGTGAAGCATAAAGAACAAGCTGAAGATATTATCGCTCAGTTAAAAAAGGGAGCGAAATTTCAAACATTAGCCAGAAAATATTCTACCTGTCCTTCGGGTAAAAAAGGGGGCGATCTGGGTGAGTTTCGTCAGGGGCAGATGGTACCTCAATTTGATAAAATCTGTTTCACTGGAGAGGTGCTGACACCCCATTTGGTGAAAACCAAGTTTGGTTGGCATGTTGTAAAAGTTCTATATCGGACCTAGCCTCAATAGGGTGATTTTCTCATCGACGTTGATTTTTAAAGTAATAGTCAATGAGCAGTGAGTGCCACGCTTTTTCTCAAAACCAGAAATGTGTGGTGCTTTTCATTCGTTAGGAACGACACTTGATTCTTTATCTTTTTATTCCATTACCTTTTATAGAATGGCCTACTACACCCAAACCACGTCAAGTAGTAAGGTATATAAATAAAACAGCCATTTGTTCTCATAAATAAGAATCCACAATAACTTCATGAATTAAATGGATTTATTCATTAGGTTTTTTATTAAAATGAGAGCGGGTTATTTTGAGATATTGACTTATAGTCGCTTAACGTTAGTTTTATCAAGTGAGCGGTATGATCTAGGAGTTTAAAATGAGTGAAGAAAAAAAAATTAACGTTCGATTGCTTTCTGATGTTTGTATGCAGTCTCGCTTACTTAAAGATTCGCTAGAGTCAAAGTTGCCGATTAGTATTGATATCTCTCCGCTTTGCGATACGTGGATGAATGATAACAGTCTATCATCCTATAAAATTCAATTGGTTATCATCGACTATTCTCGCGTTGATGAAAATAATTTTGCTGATTACTCAGCATTTAAACGCTTATCCTGCCCTGATGCAAAAGAAGTGCTTATTAATTGCCCGCTAGATATTGAACCTAAAATGCTCTTTAAATGGCAGAATCTTGTAGGTGTATTTTATACCAATGATCAGCTTGAATCTTTAGTTAAGGGCATGGAAAAAGTGCTTGATGATGAAATGTGGTTTAATCGAAAATTGGCTCAGGAATATATACAGCATTATCGTGCAGGTAATTCATCTATTACCTCTCAAGCTTATGCTAAATTAACGAAAAGAGAGCAGCAAATAATTAAGCTACTTGGCTGTGGTGCATCTAATATGCAAATTGCAGATGAGTTGTTTGTAAGTGAAAATACAGTAAAAACACATTTACATAATGTATTTAAAAAGATAAATGCTAAAAATAGACTTCAGGCATTATTATGGGCAAAAGATAATATTGGTATTGAAGAGTTTAATTAAATTTTATTTATTTTTAAATAAGACAGCCCCTTTGATAGGGGCTGTCTTATTTTCTTAACTGAATTTCTTTTTATTCGGCTTCGATGCCTTTTTCTTTGTAAAGGCGGCGGCATGCACGTCCATCGCTGTGGAAGAGATGGCAGCGATGCCCTGGAATACCAATTGTCAATGTATCACCTGTTTCAACGCCCAAAGTATCAGGCTGGCGGTAAATTACATCAGAATCAGAGCCTTTCAAGTTCATGTAGACTTGTGTTTCATTGCCGAGTTTCTCAACCATCATCACTTTGCCTTCAATTTTCGCGTCACCATCTTCAGCGCTCAGCAAGTGCTCTGGACGCACACCTAATGACATACGCTCGCCGCGAGTGATCGTGGTGCCATCGACCAAAATCCAAAATGAGGTTCCATTAGAGAGTTGAACTTTCACGCGTTCGGCTTCGACATCTTCGATGAATACGCTCATGAAGTTCATTTTAGGAGAACCGATGAAGCCTGCGACGAAACGATTTTCTGGGTAATGATACAACTCAAGTGGTTTGCCTACTTGTGATACGAAACCAGCATCCAAGACCACGATTTTGTCAGCCATTGTCATTGCTTCGACTTGATCATGGGTAACGTAAATCATAGTACAGCCCAATTTGCGTTGCAGTTTGGTTATCTCTGAACGCATCTGTACGCGCAGCGCTGCATCTAGGTTAGACAGCGGCTCATCAAGCAAAAAGACATTCGGTTGTGAGACTAAAGTACGCCCAATCGCGACACGCTGACGTTGGCCACCTGAAAGAGACTTAGGTTGACGTTCAAGCAAATGGCTGAGTTGGAGAATATCGGCGGCGTGCTCAACACGTTGCTCGATCTCCTTTTTATCGGCTTTGGCCAACTTTAGGCCAAAAGACATGTTGTCGAAAAGATTAAGGTGCGGGTAGAGCGCATAGGATTGAAATACCATGCCGACGCCACGTTTAGAAGGTTCAACATCATTCATTCGCTTATCGCCAATAAACAAGTCACCCGAGGTGATATCTTCTAGGCCTGCGATGCAACGCAGTAGGGTGGATTTCCCACAACCTGACGGACCGACAAAGACGACAAATTCGCCTTCTTGAATTTCTAAGTCGACATTTTTAGAAATTAATACATCACCGTATGCTTTACATACATTTTTTAACGTGACACTCGCCATAGAGCTCGTCCTCGATCAATATTTTTTATAAATCACTGCCCATCATTATATGAGTTTTCTTGCAGGCAATGACAGCAGGAATTGGGTAAGGTGGTTAATAATGTAAGAAAAAGGGTGATGTCTTCAAATTAAGGGAGTTTGAAGAAAGCATCACCCATCCATGCCAATGATTTAGTTCACTTCCCCTGCACATTGAGCGTCTCCCCCGTTATAAAATCAATTACCACGAACGCTCATTTATGACAGCAAACCAATCTAGCGATGTAAGCCAGTAAACGATGAGTTACTGGAAAAGGCTCTTACTATCCACTCTGGGATGACTGTATTTTGTGTGATGTGTGTGTTTGATACATCCTCCTAATTGAGTTTTTATAGGGGGGAGTAGCGATGGATGCGATGGAGGAGGGGTTTAAGGGCTGAGTTAGATCCAGTTCAAATAATTAATGGCTGTTAAGTGGAAGCATGTCACAAAAAGGTATTTTTTTGTGATTGAGCTCTCTAACCTTGAGCGATGATGATCACGAAAATAGTCCATAATATCGAGGGCGTAGGGCGTAGGAGGATGAGTCAAGTTAGGTTTTCTCTGATTATATATGACGAAATACGGCGAAACCTGTTGGTGAGCCCTACAACACAAAAATAAAAAGGATATGAACATGAAAAACGCCCTAAGCACAGTCGCGCTAAGTACTCTAGTTGCTCTTGGTTCGTTTGGTGCACATGCTGCTATTGAAGAAGGACAACTCACCATTTGGATTAATGGTGATAAAGGCTATAACGGTTTGGCTGAAGTGGGTAAGAAATTTGAGGCGGACACGGGTATCAAAGTGACCGTGGCTCACCCTGACGCACTTCAAGATAAATTCCCACAAACTGCAGCAACGGGTGATGGACCTGATATTGTGTTCTGGGCTCATGACCGTTTTGGTGGTTATGCAGAAGCTGGCTTGCTGGCTGAAATTAAACCTTCAAAAGCGATTCAAGAGGGTATCGTGGATTTTGCCTGGGATGCGGTGAAATACAACGGTAAAATCATCGGCTACCCAGTCGCGGTAGAATCCTTGTCTCTCATCTATAATAAAGATCTTGTGCCAAACCCACCGAAAAGCTGGGAAGAAGTGGAAGCGTTGAACGCCAAACTTAAGAAAGAGGGCAAAACGGCCATCATGTGGAACTTGAAAGAACCGTATTTCACATGGCCTCTTATGGCGGCTGATGGCGGTTACGCATTCAAATACACGATTGATGGCTATGATGTGAAAGATGCGGGTATCGCGAATAAAGGCGTAAAAGACGCGATGAACTTCGTGAAAGGCTTAGTGGACAAAGGCGTGATCTCTCCGGATATGGACTACTCTGTTTCTGAAGCTGCGTTTAACCAAGGTAAAACGGCAATGACGATCAACGGTCCGTGGGCTTGGGGCAACATTGAAAAATCAGGCATTAACTACGGTGTGACGACATTACCGAAATTTAACGGGCAATCTTCCAAGCCGTTCGTGGGCGTATTGACGGCTGGTATCAGCACCGCTTCTCCAAATAAAGATCTCGCGATTGAGTTTATCGAAAACTACTTACTCACCAATGATGGTCTGCGCATGGTCAATAATGACAAACCTCTTGGTGCGGTGGCTCTTAACTCTTTCCAACGTGAGCTTGATGCAGATACACGCATCGCCGCGACAATGGATAACGCAATGAATGGCGAAATTATGCCGAACATCCCTCAGATGAATGCATTTTGGGGCAGCGCGAAAAGTGCAATTATCAATATTGTAGATGGCCGCCAAACTGTCGATGCCGCACTGGCTGATGCAGAAAAACAAATGACTAAATAATTCGGTTTTGGTCAAGCCCTTAAGGAGAGGGTAACCTCTCCTTCATTTTACGTTTATATCGCTAGCAGGTTCTTCTATGCAGTCAGTTCAAGGTACAGATGCTTTGTCAGCACCCGAAACGGCACTTCCTTCCAGTAAAAATGTGCTCATTAAATGGGCATTATTAGGTACGGTTGGTATCGTTAACGGTTACGCCACTATTCTTATGTATTCTCGCGGTGAGCTCGCCTTTGCGCTGCTTACTCTCATTCTTACCGCTCTGGCCCTTTATATTTTCGGCAGTAAACATACTTATGCACACCGCTATATTTATCCGGGTATCGCGGGAATGATCTTATTCATCCTCTTTCCTTTGGCCTACACCGTTGGTCTGGCTTTTACTAACTACAGTGCTAAAAACCAACTCTCTTTAGAACGTGCACAGACCGTGCTGTTGGATCGAACTTATCAGGGCGGGGAAAGTTATCCTTTCACTCTATACAAAACGGAAAGTGGTTACCGAATTGCAATCGAAGATGGAGAGCAGACGCTCGCTACCGACGTGTTTTCCTTAAATGGCTTATCGGTGACCGATATGGACCTTCAACCTATTGAGGGTATTGAGGGCACCAAAGAGCCGATTAAAACCATTATTAATCACCGTGCTACGTTGAGCTCAATTGATCTGCATTTCCCTAGTGGTGAAGATGTACGTATGAGTGGCTTGCGCAAGTTTGCCGCCGTATCGCCGCTTTACACCATGCAAGATGATGGCGAAACGCTGGTCAATAATCAAACAGGCGAAATACTACGGCCGAATATGGATGTTGGCTTTTATCAACCAGTGGACGAAAGTGGTCAATTTATCGGTGCGACAGTATCGCCTGGTTTTGTGGTGAAAATTGGCACACATAACTTTGAGCGTGTATGGAAAGATGACGGTATTAAAGAGCCTTTCATCAATATCTTTATCTGGACAGTCGTTTTCTCAACCTTAACCGTGATTTTCACTCTTATGATAGGGCTAGTGTTGGCTAGTGTTGTGCAATGGGAAGAGCTTAAAGGCCGCGCCGTTTACCGAGTGCTATTAATCCTGCCTTATGCTGTTCCTGCTTTTATTTCTATTTTGATCTTCAAAGGCTTGTTCAACCAAAGCTTTGGTGAGATCAATATGGTGCTCAACAGTATTTTTGGCATTAGTCCTAGTTGGTTCTCAGACCCCTTTCTCGCTAAAAGTATGGTGCTGATCGTCAATACTTGGCTTGGTTTTCCTTACATGATGATTTTGTGTATGGGTCTTTTGAAAGCGATTCCAGAGGATTTATATGAAGCATCGGCGATTGATGGTGCAGGTTTTTTACACAACTTTACCCGTATCACATTGCCGCTCATGATCAAACCAATGACTCCGTTACTTATTGCGAGCTTTGCGTTTAACTTTAACAACTTTGTGATGATTCAACTTCTGACACAAGGTGGCCCGAATATGATTGGTACTTCAGAGCCAGCCGGTTACACCGATTTACTCGTAAGCTATACCTATCGTATTGCGTTTGAAGGAGCTGGTGGTCAAGACTTCGGTTTGGCTAGTGCCATCGCAACCTTGATCTTCTTACTGGTTGGTGGGTTAGCACTACTCAACTTACGTTTTACGAAGCTGTCACAGAATTAAGGAGTAATCGTTATGGCGATGGTACAAGGTCAATCTCTCAAATATCGCTTATGGGCGACTCATGTTGCTCTGTGGGCATTTTTATCGCTGATCATTTTTCCACTATTGATGGTCATTGCGATTTCATTTCGTGAAGGGAACTTTGCCACGGGCAGTTTGATCCCAGATAACCCATCTTTAGAACACTGGAAATTGGCATTAGGTTTTGCCGTCACTAATGCTGATGGCTCTGTTACACCGCCGCCATTTCCGGTTCTGACTTGGTTATGGAATTCAGTGAAAGTAGCAGGCATTACTTCAGTGCTCATTGTGGCCCTATCGACAACGTCTGCTTATGCCTTTGCGCGCATGCGTTTTAAAGGTAAAGACACCATCCTAAAAGCGATGATGATTTTTCAAATGTTCCCAGCGGTACTGGCACTGGTTGCGATGTATGCACTGTTTGACAAATTAGGTCAATACATCCCATTTCTTGGCTTAAATACGCATGGTGGTTTAATTTTCTCCTACCTAGGTGGTATCGCACTGCACGTATGGACGATCAAAGGCTATTTTGAAACGATAGATAACTCATTAGAAGAAGCGGCTGCTTTAGATGGAGCTACACCATGGCAAGCCTTTAGACTGGTGCTGCTACCACTCTCTGTGCCGATTCTTGCGGTTGTGTTTATTCTCTCGTTTATTGGGGTGGTTGGTGAAGTACCAGTGGCATCTTTGCTACTTTCTGATGTAAACTCATATACATTAGCGGTGGGTATGCAGCAGTATCTTTATCCTCAGAACTATTTGTGGGGAGATTTTGCAGCAGCAGCAGTGTTGTCTGCTTTACCTATCACTGTCGTATTTTTGCTTGCACAGCGCTGGTTAGTCGGAGGACTTACGGCCGGTGGTGTGAAAGGATAATAACGATAGGGCGACCGTGAGGTCGCCCATATTGTATTAGCTTAACGTATTTGGTTTGGCCGCCGATCAGTTAAGTAATATGCAAATCTGGCGTTACGCATAGCTGGCTGTTAGCTTTATTCCTTACTATCCAACAAACTAACAGTTTTTGTAACCAAGACCCGAGCATTGCTTGGGTTTTTTTATACCTGTACTAAAGGGTGCTATTGGTAACGCGCATGCAGTATATGATGAATTGAATGTCTCAAAAGTGAAATGGTGTTTGGATGCGACCCACATCTGAAATCTTTGTGTAACGTCGTAAAGGAAGGCTAAAAAATTAGAACTCACGGCTAGAAGGGGCGCAGCCTAAGTATTGCAAAAGGACATACAAACTCTCTTGTTGCAACGCAACGCGGCGAAACAGATCGGCGAAGGTATCATCTCCGCCAAAGCAGGCACGGATATAGTGGTTAATTTCTTGGGGCTGGTAGCCTTCAACGTAAAGCGTTCGGACCCAGTGATACTCAATTGACTTTGGGTCGACTAATGTTGATTCGCTCAAGGTAATCTCTCTGGGAGTCAAAGCCTTTTCCTATCATCGATGCAAAATTTCAGAGGGCTCGATTTAAGCAGATAAAGATGAAGAAAAAATGACAACTGAGCGCATCGTGGGTGGTTATTTTAAGTACTTAACGTGAGCTTCCATCTCTTCCCCTATCTCTTTACGCATGTTCATTAAGCGTATCGCTGATTGGCGTAGGGCAATATCTTCTGCTGTTTGCGGCACCCATTCGGGTATAGGGGTGGGCTTGCCTTGCCCATCGACAGCCACCATGATGACAATACAATGGGTAGTCAGCTGGTTTTTCAACTCTTTTGGATCGCTCGCTTGCACATCAATGGCAATATGCATTGAGCTCGTTCCCGTATAAATGACTTTTGCGCTGACTTCAACGAGGTTCCCTACGTGGATAGGAGCGACAAAGCGGATCCCTCCCGCATAAGCGGTGATGCAATATTTACCACTCCAGCCTGCAGAGCACGCATAGGCCGCTAGATCTATCCATTTCATGACAGCGCCACCGTGGACTTTACCACCGAAATTCACATCACCGGGCTCTGCTAAAAAACGCAAAGTTATTGCACGTTGGCCACTACTCATTGGGGAATCCTTGTTTTTTATTAACGGAATCATAAATAACAAAGCGTTAACCAAACTGCAATATTATTTTGAATGCAGCAGATATAAAAAATCCTCTTAGTTGCCTAAGAGGATTTTTAAAGCCGAGCGGTACGAGTTATTTACTTTATGTTGTACCTTATTGAGCCAACTGAGCGTTAGTTATTCAGTTGCGTTAATAATAGTTTAAACAGTATTTCGACGTAACTGTTCGATCGAACAGGTTCTATCTCTGATGAGATTGTTTAGCGTGATTTCTCCAATAACCTAAGGAGAAGTCACATGACTATTTCAATTTATTCACATACCTTTCAAAGTGTCCCTCAAGCTGATTATGTGTCATTGCTGAAGTTACGCTATAAAGTTTTTTCGCAACGCTTGCAGTGGGAGCTAAAAACAAATCGAGGAATGGAGACTGATGAGTACGACGTTCCAGAAGCACACTATTTGTATGCCAAAGAGGAACAGGGTCATTTAGTGGGGTGTTGGCGAATTTTGCCAACGACGTCGCGTTATATGCTTAAAGATACTTTTTCAGAATTACTCGGTGTGCAGCAAGCACCCAAAGCAAAGGAGATTTATGAGCTGAGTCGTTTTGCGGTCGATAAAGATCATTCGGCGCAATTGGGCGGCGTGAGTAATGTTACGCTGCAGATGTTTCAGTCGCTGTATCATCACGCCCAGCAATATCACATCAATGCCTATGTAACGGTCACATCGGCCAGTGTGGAAAAATTGATTAAGCGGATGGGGATCCCATGCGAAAGACTCGGTGATAAAAAAGTGCATCTTTTGGGAAGTACACGTTCTGTCGCTTTGCATATTCCAATGAATGAAGCATATCGTGCAAGTGTCAATGCATAAGCCTTATAAATAGGGATTGATATAGCCACCTAAAATAGCTTTAGTGATCGCTTGGTAGCGATTCGTCGCGCCAAGCTTTTTACAAGCATTACTGAAATGGAACTTCACGGTACGTTCTGACGTATTAATAATCGTGGCAATTTCCCATGCGCTTTTGCCTTCGGCCGCCCAAGCTAAGCATTGTACTTCACGTGCGGTGAGCACCGCTCTCGGTTTTGCGTCTTTATGGTAACGGGTGATGTTGCCAATATTATGAGCCAGTAACGGTACAATGAGCTGTGAGGTATGGATACTTTGTTGATTCAAATCGTAAGACTTGGTATCTGAGGTTGCAAAACTTATCATGCCAAATTCCCCCCTAAGCCCATGGATTGGAATGCTAAATCCCGCTTTGAGTCCATTGCAACGCGCCTCTTCGAAAATGACTCGTCCATCATCATTGACCCGCTTAGCGTCATCCCAGCGAATGGGCAAAAAATTGGTAATGCTGTATTTGACAATCGGATCGATATGCATGAAGCCTGATTCATCATATTGCTGTCGCCAGCTATTGGGGTAATTGTCCGTGACAAGCGTTTCACTGGTTTTTAACGTGGGTTGAAAAGAGAGGCCAAAGAGGAAAAATTCATGACCAATTAAGTTATTGAGCCCATTGAGTACATTTTCCAAATCATCGTGGCTAGTGATTTGTTGGTTCTCTTGGATCAGTCTCAGAATTTTGTACATAAGCCGAAAGTTCTAAATTGCGTCGTACTATATTGGCATTTATATCAAAAAAAACCGTAACAGTACGAGCAAATAATGAAATAGTTTATCTATTTGGCGGGAAAATCTAGTTCAAATGTCGGTTTGGCCTCAATCTATCTATACCACCTGAATGGTTACTTCATTTTCACGAGCGAATGCATCAATTTCTTCTGGTGGTTGAGCATTAGTAATGATCAAATCGACATCGGCAATTGTGCCTAGCTTCACCATGGCATTACGTCCGAATTTGCTGTGGTCGACACCGAGATAAACACAGCGACTATTTTCGATGATCGCCCGTTTGACTCTCACTTCGTGATAATCGAAATCTAAAAGTGAGCCATCATAGTCAATGCCGCTAATCCCTAAAATACCGAAATCGAGACGAAATTGTGAAATGAAATCCAAAGTGGCTTCACCCGTCACGCCACCGTCTTTATTGCGCACTTCACCGCCCGCTAAGATGACATTGAAATCCGGTTTGGCCATTAAAATCGTCGCCACGTTAATGTTGTTGGTGACAATGCGCAGATTTTCGTGATTGAGCATTAATGCCCGAGCGATAGCTTCAGGTGTCGTGCCTATGTCGATAAAGAGCGTTGCGCCATCGGGAATGTGTTTGACTAGCTCGGCAGCCACTTTCTCTTTTTCTTGCTGATAAGTTACTTGGCGAGTGTGGTAAGAGGAGTTTTCAGAACTAGACGCGATGGTAGCGCCGCCGTGATTGCGTCGTAACTTATTTGCATCTGCAAGTTCGTTGAGATCTCGGCGGATGGTTTGTGGGCTGACATTGAATCGCTCGACTAAATCATCAGTACTCACAAATCCGTGTGTTTGAACTAATTCGATAATTTCTTGATGGCGTTTAACTGCTTTCACCTTAAATATCCTTATTCATTGAAGCTTAAATAGGCCAATACCTTGAATGCTTACTTTGCGTAAGGCACTACGACTTTGTGAGTGTACGGTTTAATCGACCAAATTCAATCATTAGTGAATGGGATACGCGAGTATTTGCTCGTTTTAAGTGATAATTCACATTAAACGAACATTATAGGCTCTTTATGGAACATAGTTATGTTTCTTGGAATGTGTCACATTGATTCCGTCCAGCGAGCTTGGCTTTATAAAGTGCTTTGTCTGAGCGGCGATAAATTTCGAAAAAATCGGCATCGTTGCCCGCAATTTCAGAGATACCGCAACTGATACTAAAGTGTGCGCCGTTGTCAAAAAATGCGTATGCATAAAATTCTTTACGTAAACGATCTGCCATTTGAAAGGCCTCATGCGCATTGGCCTTATGCAGAACAATCAGAAACTCTTCACCACCAATTCTGCCGCAGGCGTCGTCATGGCGTGTGTGCTTTCTTGCCATCTCTGCTAACTGCCAAATCACATCATCTCCTCGCTGGTGGCCATAGGTGTCGTTTACTAACTTGAAGTTGTCGATATCAATGGCAATACAACTTATCGGATAATGATCACGCTGAGCCAACGTAAATTCATTACACGCTTCTCGCCACAACTTGCGGCGATTGTAGAGCTGCGTTAAGTCATCGGTATTGGCCAGAGTGTGAAGCTGTTCTCGTAATTCGACAATATCGGTAATCTCAGTAGAAACACCGATAAGGCCAATCACTTCACCGGTTTGTGTACTTAGAATCGGTTTCTTTATTGCGCGGTAGACGCGTACTTTGGCATCAAATTTTGCTTGCGCACGTTCTTCACTGGTGAAGGGCTGCTTGGTATCAAATACCATTTTATCGCTGTGTAAAATATCGGCGAGCAGTTCATCTTGAAAAAAATCGTGATCAGTTTTGCCTTTGAGTTCTTCCAAAGTTGTGCCGAACAGTTTTAGTGTTAGCTGATTTGCATACAGATACTCACCTTGACGGTTTTTTACGAACACGTATGAACCGAGCTCGTTTAAAACAAGCTCATGCAAGGCAAACAAATTATTGCTATACACATCTTCTATGTTATCAAGAATCATTATCTGGCCACCAAATTTGCTAGGTTGCCTAACGGATCTGACGTAAAGGATCCCTCAATACATTTCATTTTTGTTTATTTTTATTCTTCTTCCATAAACATAGCTCGAATCGATACTATATGCTCAATTTTATGGTTGTATTGCGCTCTCGATAGCTGTTGTACGGCTTTTTGTCAGTTTTATTTGGGATAAAATAACCCCGGAAATTACCATCGTTCCACCTAAAAGATGGTAGTTTTGCACTGTTTCACCTAACAGGGTTGTGGCAAGCGAAACTGCTACCACAGGTAACAGATTCATAAACATCGCACTAGAGTCTGCACCAATTAAATCGATCGCTTTTACCCACATCCACGGAGCCAATAAGGATGCAGCGACAGAAGCGTAAGCGATTAGGGGCAGTGAGCCTTCCGTGGGCAGGAGATGTTCACTGGTCAGCCATAATGGTGTCAGCATTAAGACAGCAAACAACCCTTGCATATAAATAAGCGTCCAATTGCTTAGCAGCATTTTCCACCGTTTAAGTAACACACAATAAAGTGCGTAAACGGTTGCAGCCACCACCATTAACGCATCACCATGTGTAATATCTTGATGCAAGAAGAAGCTCATATCGCCTTGACCTAGCATAAAAGCAAGCCCTGCGAGAGAGAGGACTCCTCCGATAACACTCAAAGCTGAAATGCGCTTATGGAGCAGAGGGACGCTGATGAACACACTGAGCAGCGGTACCAGCGAAGTGATCAACGACATATTTGATGCAGTAGTCGTTAGCCCTGCGTAATAGCCAAGAGACTGATTCAGTACCATGCCTAACATGGCTAAAAAAGCCAGTTTAGTTAAATGGGGCTTGATGGTTACCCATTGGCGGATCACGGTAGGTAAGCAAAAGGGGGTTAGCAACAGCATCGCGACAAACCAGCGATAAAAACTCATCGCACTTGGCTCAATGGTTTCTGCGGCGAGCTTGTTGATGATAGAGTTACCACCCCAAATTAGAACCGTGAATAGTGGAAGAAGATATACCATGTGAGCCTCGTCGCAAATTGTGCTTTGAAGTATAGTGTGGCAGGTCTCTATAATTATATATATCTCCAAAACGACATTGCGAGCGATAGGAAGACAAGTTTGAAAAAAGCGCCCAGAAATCTTCACCCTTCACTATCGATTGACAGTGCGCCATCGGATGTCTTTATGAATTTCGATGCGTTTTTGTCAAACACAGAAACGCGAACTCATAGCCATCCATGGGGACAAGTGCAGCTAATTTCCGGCGGGATTTTGGAAATGGAAGCGCAAGAAACGCGATTTCTCGCACCGCCTCATCTCGCGATTTGGGTTCCTGCGGGGGTGAAACACTGCAGCTATAATCGTAAGCCAATTGAATATTGTTCGCTCAATATTGATCGGGCTCTCACCCATGGTTTTCCCAAGCACACCAGTTTGATAAAAGTGACGCCCATCGTTTCTGCCATCATTGAGGATTTTCGATCGCGTGAAATCAGTGTGGCTCAAAACGCGCAAGATAAACGTTTAGTTCAAGTATTGCTCGACCAATTGGCAACGCAAGAAACGCAGCATCATTTTTTGCCTTCCACTAATCACAAATATTTAGCCCCGATTCTAGCGGCGGTAGAAGAAAACCCGACCGATGATACGACATTGGCTTTATGGGCTGAAAAAGTACATACCACAGAGCGAACATTAGCGCGTCATTGCCAAACGGAACTAGGGATGAGTTTTACCGAATGGCGATTAAGAGTACGCTATCTCTATTCCATGGATTTACTGCGCACAGGGCATTCAGTGAAAGAGGTAGCATTAACTCTTGGCTACAACCAAGCCAGTCCTTTTATTACTATGTTTAAAAAATACTCCGGCCAAACGCCGGAACAGTATAAAAATCGCTTGTTATAATATTGCTTAAGCGTATGTAGGCACTTCATCCTGATCAAACTATAAAGAAGTGCCTTAGACTTAATTTGGTAATTTTTTACAACGTCTATTATTCATGAATCCATGACATAGGGGGTTGGGTGTTTTATCGTTTTAGCGGCACACGTAGTCCAAAGCGCCAACAATGGCGGCGACTTGTGCGTCATTACACTCTTGCGCTGTGACTTTTGGGCTATCTGGGTACACTTCGGTGGTGGTGCCGAAGTAGCAATTTGTGATGCCACCGCATAACCCTAATGCTTTCATTGAGTAATTAATTACTCCCTCTTGAGTGATGGGAGAGCCGATGATCTCGCCTTTATTATCGGCTGGTGCAATGTGCGTGACTTTGCGTACCGATTCAATAATGGCTGCTTGGAATTCTGGCTGCGGATTTTCCGTATCGCCGACAGTATAAAACCCATCGGGAATCGTATCGGCTTCATATCTAATCCCATCGCGCGCTGCGAGTGCAGGGCGAAACTCGCTTTCATCACTGTCTGTAGTTTCATGTAAATCAATATGCACCAACACGTCACCTAAGCTTGCGACCCAGCGCATTAAGCTTGCCGACTCTTCGGCTGGGCTATTGGCGTAAAATGAGCGATTAGGGTCAAGCGCTGATGGGTTCCAACGATTGATCGTTTCATAGCCCCAAGGGCTTACGCACGGGGCAACGGCAATGTTGAAATGAGATTGATACTGCTGTGCTTGAGTCGCTAAAAACTGCAACGCGCCGTGCACTCCGCTGGTTTCGTAACCGTGTACACCACCTGTGATCAACACCGTTGGTTTGTCAGGGTTCCATGAGCGACTTTTTAAGGCAAATAATGGGTAGCGATCTTTGTCTATTGATAGTGCACCGTATTGCTCTATCTCAAAATCCGTTGCCAAAGCGTTAATTTTCGGCACGACTTCTTGCTGATATTCTCGTTTAATCGTCGTTTGCGCGAGCCACGCTTCGCGTTCTGCTGCTTGCCAAGGTGTGCCTGGCGTACCGATAGGATAAGTATAAACAGAGTACATGAGGGTTCCTTTCTGACTAGTTGCCCACAGAGTAAGAGGTGTGAGTGTCAAGAGCAATCAAAAATACCAAGCTGGATTTACCACAGCCCGTTAACAGGGTTCATTACCTCAACCTGTTTTGGGGCAATGCAGGTTTGTTAGAGCAAGGAAATAGTCCAACTCTGGCCTGATAACTGAGGTAAATCATTGGCTAAACCGAGCAGTCACATCTAAACTGCAACCAGACCAATGCAATTGAGTGAGAACACGATTGGAGAATAGTTTCCCCCTTTCTGAACTAATGATTTCGCTAACGACCGCCTTAGACATGACGGAAGGCCAACCACCGGAGCACTGCATTCGTTGTTGCTGGGTTGGTATGCATATTGGCATGCAATTAGAGCTCGATCAGGCTGAGCTGCATGATCTGTTTTTTACCTTGCTATTGAAAGATGCGGGCTGCAGTAGCAACGCCGCGCGAATTTGCGAGTTGTATGCCACTGATGATCTCGCTTTCAAACGGCGTTATAAAACCGTCGGAACCAGTCTATCGAGTGTGATTAACTTTATCGTCAAAAATACCGGTTCAGAGCAGAGCTGGGCAGAACGTATTTTAACTACCATCGACATTTTGAAAAATGGTAATGATTATGCACAAGAGCTTATTCAAACTCGTTGTACTCGTGGGGCTGATGTGGCGCGAGAGTTGCGATTTAGCGAAGTCGTCGCGCAGGGGATCCACTCACTGGATGAACATTGGAATGGTCAAGGGCGTCCTCAACAGCTAAAAGGTGAAGCCATCCCCCTTTTCTCGCGGATTGCGTTATTAGCTCAAGTGTTTGACGTTTTTCAAATGGAACATGATTTGGACGAAGCAATACGCGAGGTTACAGAGCGTAGTGGTGTATGGTTTGACCCACAACTGGTTGAGATTATTGAACAGTTGGTGGATAACCCGCACTTTGTGGCTAGCCTCAAAGCCTCTGATATCAGCCAGCGAGTGATGCATTTACCACCAGCACAAGCGCATCAGCCTTTGGATGAAGCGTATTTAGACTGTATCGTCACGGCATTTGGCAAGATTGTTGATGCAAAAAGCCCCTATACCGCAGGGCACAGTGAACGAGTGGCTGTGTATACTGATTTAATCGCACGACAATTAGCCATTTCGGAAACTGATCGATCTTGGTTGAGACGCGCGGCATTACTGCACGACATTGGTAAGTTAGGGGTCAGTAATGCCATTTTAGATAAACCCGGTAAGTTAGACGATATGGAGTGGAAAGCCGTTCAGGCACATGCCGCGTTTACTGAACAAATCTTGCAGAAATTATCGCCCTTTAAGACGTTGGCACGTATGGCAGGGGCACATCATGAGAAACTCGATGGTACTGGCTATCCGCGTGGTGTAAACGGTGATGAGATCAGCGTGATGACTCGAATCATCACGACAGCCGATATTTTTGATGCTCTCAGCGCGGAACGCCCTTATCGCTCCGCGATGCCAATTGATAAAGCACTTTTGATCATGCAAGAGAATCTACATACTGCCATTGATCCTGACTGCTTCGCCGCGTTACAGAGCGCTCTGGCTCAATTGCCAGCCGAATATACTCAGTCACTGAGCTAGTGTTCTTTACTGCTTTGCTACTTGAAGCGTCAGCACTGTTGGTGGGATTCTTATCGCTGTGTTTCCCTTCATCAACGCTTGGTGTTACATTTTGTCACGCTTTGAATAATGAAAATGAATAAGAGAGAATTTGCATGGCAGGCGCGAGCTTACTTACCCTTCTTGATGATATTGCAACCGTGCTAGATGATGTGGCGTTGATGTCAAAAATGGCCGCGAAAAAAACGGCAGGCGTATTGGGGGATGACTTGGCGCTCAATGCTCAGCAGGTGTCTGGTGTTGCCGCTGAACGAGAGATCCCAGTGGTATGGGCAGTGGCTAAAGGCTCATTTCGCAACAAATTAATTTTGGTTCCCGCCGCCTTGCTGATGAGCTCATTAGCCCCTTGGCTGATAATGCCGCTCTTGTTAGTCGGTGGACTTTTTCTCTGCTTTGAAGGGGCAGAAAAAATCTTAGAAAAAGTGTTTCATACCAGCCATCACAGCACCGCTGACGCGGATGAGCGCATGCTCACTGACGTATCGATTGATGACTATGAAAAACGTAAAGTCGCTGGGGCGATTCGGACCGATTTTATTTTATCGGCCGAGATCATCGTGATTGCGTTGGGGACAGTGCAAGGCCATAGCATGGTGACACAAATTTTGGTGGTGAGTTTGATTGCAGTGGTCATGACCATCGGCGTTTATGGTTTGGTGGCAGGCATTGTGAAATTGGACGATTTAGGTTTCTACCTAGAGCGCACTTCAGATGGCGCAGGGCTGCGTGCTCGCTTTGGTAAAGGGTTGATCAGTTTCGCGCCTAAGCTCATGAAAGCATTAACTGTAGTGGGTACCGCCGCGATGTTTTTAGTGGGCGGTGGCATTGTGGTGCACAACGTCCCTTTTATTCACCACGTGCTTGAACCTGTGATTGCAGCCGTTGCTGAACTCTCTTTATTAACAGTAGTGATGCCAACCTTGCTTAATGGTTTCGTTGGCTTACTCGCCGGGCTAGCTGTGGTTGCAGTGTGGGGGATGGTGAGTAAATTGAAATCGTCCCATTAATTTTTTTTATGGTGATGATAACCATATTGAATGGTGATTTGCCCGCAGACGAATAGACTAGCGCTTTTCGTTTTTGGCAGTTCCCATTATGCAGTGTGCGTTTTTTGATCAACAGCTGTGCCGTTCTTGTACTCATTGCGCGGTTTCTTATTCAGAGCAGGTGAAGCGCAAAGATTTGGCACTAAAAGCGCTGTTTTCAACGCAGATGCCACAGCAGTGGCTAGAACCTGTCATAAGTGAAGAGACGGGTTTTCGTAACAAAGCGAAAATGGTGGCTCTTGGCGCGGCTCATGCACCGATTTTGGGTGTTGAATCCATGGTTGATGGGCTATCAACGCCCGTGTCGTTAGTGCAATGTGCTCTCTACCCACAAGAGACACAAGCGCTATTAACTTATCTACAAGATTGGATCCGTAGCTCGGGCATTCCTCCCTATAATAAAGCCAAGAAGAAAGGCGAACTCAAATACATATTGCTCACACGCAGCGAATATTCAGGTGAGTTTATGCTGCGTTTCGTACTGAGAAGCCGCGAAGCTTTAGGCCGAGTTGAGCAAAACCTCGTGCGGCTTCAGGCGCAGTTTCCAACCATTCGCGTCGTCTCAGTTAACCTTCAACCCATCCACATGGCGCGCCTAGAAGGTGAAGAAGAGATTTTTTTAACCGAGTGTGAGTATTTGATTGAGCAGTTTAATCAGGTGCCTATGGCTATCCGCCCGAAAAGTTTTTTCCAAACCAACCCGCATGTAGCGAAGCAGTTGTACGCGGCGGCGCGTGATTGGGTGAGAGAGATAAACCCAAGTCACATGTGGGATCTGTTTTGTGGCGTGGGCGGTTTTGCCCTACATTGTGCCAGCTCAACCATGGCAGTCACAGGCATTGAAATTGAACCAGAAGCGATTGCCAGTGCTAAACGCTCTGCCAAGACGATGGGCATTACCAATTTAGACTTTGCTGCGCTGGATTCTGCCCAATTCTCACAGGCTCAATCAATCGCGCCTGAGCTGGTGCTAGTCAACCCTCCGCGTCGTGGTTTAGGAGCTGAATTAGTTGAGCGATTGGTGGCTTTATCACCCAAACACATCATTTACTCAAGCTGTAACCCGCAAACGCTAATCACTGATATGCAAGATATGGTGAGCTACTTACCCAAAAAACTACAATGGTTTGATATGTTTCCACATACCGATCATAGCGAAGTGATGGTGCTGTTAGAGCGTCAGCCTAAGCTGAGATAAGCGCTGTGTGGTGCAAAAATGATAAAGAGAGGGAAGCCGCGGCTTCCCTTTTTGATGCATTAATGGGCTATTTTACTGCCCACGCAACCGTTTCACCGGCGCGGATCGGCACCACAATATCTGAGCCAAATGGCATACTTTCAGCAACTGGCCACTCTTCTTTGACCAAAGTAACGGTGTCGTTATTACGGGGTAGGCCGTAAAAATCAGGGCCATTGTGACTGGCAAACGCTTCAAGGTTGCCAATTTTACCAACTTGCTCAAACACCTCTGCGTATAACTCCAAGGCTGCGTGCGCTGTGTACGATCCAGCGCAGCCGCAAGCGGCTTCTTTTTTGCCTTTGGCATGAGGCGCAGAATCAGTACCCAAGAAAAATTTCTTATTGCCCGATGTCGCTGCCTGAATCAGCGCAAGCTGGTGGGTGTTGCGCTTAAGGATTGGCAAACAGTAAAAATGAGGGCGAATACCACCAGCGAGCATGTGATTGCGGTTATAAAGTAGATGGTGCGCCGTGATCGTTGCCGCTACATTCTGGTTCGCATTTTTTACAAACTCGGCAGCATCGGCGGTGGTGATGTGTTCTAACACTATTTTCAGATTTGGGAAATCATTAACAATGGGAGCAAGCACTGTATCTAGGAAGGCTTTTTCTCGGTCAAAAATATCCACATCGTGAGCGGTTACTTCGCCATGAATCAACAGCAGCATGCCAACGTCTTGCATCGCTTCCAATACAGGGTAAATATTTTGAGCGCAGGTTACGCCAGAATCTGAATTGGTGGTCGCCCCAGCCGGATAAAGTTTGGCTGCCACGACAGCGCCAGAAGCTTTGGCTTTGCGGATCTCATCAGGTGTCGTGTTATCGGTGAGATAAAGCGCCATGAGTGGCTTGAAAGAATCACGTGGTTTTTGCGCCATGATGCGCTGTTGGTACGCTAATGCTAATTCTGTTGTGGTGATCGGCGGGACCGTATTGGGCATGATCAGTGCGCGGCCGTTGTAGCGACTGATGTCTCGTACTGTATCGGCCAACACATCACCATCACGTAAGTGAACATGCCAGTCGTCTGGACGAGTAATCGTTAATGTTTTCATTGGTTGCTCCCACCGGAAAATAAATTGATTGGAGCTTAAACGGGCTTCGCTTTTAATGTGCGCGCAATCGCTTACGTTTAAGCGACAGGATGATAGAGGAAACAGGGGTGAATTTCATCCTTTTATTTTCCATAGGGTTAGCCAGCTTTGGTGATTTCCATTATCATCGCGTTATAAAAATACCTTTAAAAAAGCATAAGGATAGGCCATGTCGTCAGCTCAACTCTCACAAATTAACGTCTACCCAGTCAAATCGATAGGTGGCCTCTCGCAGTCCACCGCTTGGGTTGAAAAACAGGGGCTGGCTTTTGATCGGCGCTTTATGATCGCGTTAGCTGATGGTTCAATGGTCACTGCACGTAAGTATCCAAATATGGTTAAGGTGAATTCAATACTGGTTGCGGATGGTTTGATCTTCACGGCGGTGAACCAATCTCCGTTAAAACTGCGTTATGCAGATTTCAAAATGCAACCTTCTCCAGCGCAAGTGTGGGACGATAACTTTACCGCTTACACCACAACCGATGAAGCGGATGATTGGTTTAGCCAAGTGTTAGGCCAGCGTGTTGAGTTGCTGTTTACCGGAGAGCAATCAAACCGAATGCGTGAAAAAGTGGGTCACAATGTCAGTTTTGCTGATGGCTATCCAGTGCTGGTCATCAGTCAAGCTTCACTTGATGAACTTAATCGCCGCAGCCCTGAAGTGCACAGCATGGATCAATTTCGTACCAATCTAGTGGTACGAACCGATGAGCCTTTCGCTGAAGACAGCTGGAAGCGGATCCGAATTGGTGAGGTAGAATTTGAAGCGGTAAAACCTTGCGAACGCTGTATTCTCACTACTGTTGATGTGAATAAAGGGGCTTTTCGTCCAACCAAGGAGCCGCTAAGAACCTTGTCACAATTTCGTGCCAACGAAAGAGGTGGGGTGTTTTTTGGGCAAAATTTAGTCGCAAAAAATGAGGGGATGATTCGAGTTGGCGACAGCGTTGAGGTGCTTGAGTACAAAGAGAAAGAGTTTTATCGAGATTTGGGCATGAGTCACCATGTGATGACTTGTGTTGAGCGTGAAGCGATTGCGCGTGATTTTGTCACGTTCTGGCTAGAGCCGAAAAAGGGTGAAATGCCAAATTATCAACCTGGGCAGCACCTACCAATCGAAGTTGTGATCGATGGCGAGAACGTGGCGCGCCGCTACACTTTGTCATCTAGCCCATCGCGCCCGGGTCGGTTAGCGATTTCAGTCAAACGTATTGATGGCGGTAGAGTTTCTAACTGGTTGCTTGATCACTTGCAGGTAGGAAGTACATTGACCACGCAATCACCGGATGGCTCGTTTCATCTGTCGACTCAGCACCAACAACCGTTGTTACTGTTGTCGGCTGGAAGTGGCGTGACGCCTATGTTATCGATGTTGCGCTATCTTGCCGATAATCAACAAATTCAAGATGTGGTCTTTTATCATCAATGCCGCAGCGTTGAGGATATTCCTTGCCGTGTTGAACTTGAAGCGCTTAAGCAGCGACATCCGGGGTTGAAAGTCTTCATTTCTCTGACTCAAGCTCCAGTAGATTGGTTTGGCCTGAAAGGCCGGCTCTCTTTATCTCACCTTAAGCAAATCCAACATGTGACTGCTCGCCAAGTGTTTGTGTGTGGGCCTGATGGTTTTATGCAGAAAGCAAAAAGCTTATTGTTGAAAAAAGGGCTTGCGGAAGAATCTTACCACCAAGAAGCATTTGGTGTGGCGCACACCGTCGCAGCTGAGCTGAAAACGTTACAACTGAGCGTCAATGGCCATGTATTTGAGGGTAATAACCAAACGACCTTATTAGATCAAGCCGAAGCCGCTGGCATTGCGATTGCCAACAGTTGCCGAGCAGGGTTCTGTGGTGCGTGCAAGGTGACTGTGCAGTCGGGCAAAGTGCATCAACCTGACGTGCCAGCACTGCCTGAACATGAGCGTCATCTTGGTATCGCTTTAGCGTGTTGTTGTATTCCTGAAACCGATATTGAGGTTGTAAACTAGTTTTCGCCTCACGCTGTTGCACTACAGTGACTTTGTCCAACAAAAATGCCTCTTGGGTCAGTGTTGACCGCAAGAGGCGTGACGTTGCTAGTGATTTTTATTCGAAACCGTTTCAGTCTCTTCAAAGTGACTCTCTTAAAGCTAGTTGGCAAAGTGCAGAAATACCAATTATTCGTTTTTATATAGTTAAATTAGTTTAAATTTGTGATGAAAATTCCATATTTTTTTTGTTTGTTTTCCATCCAATCTTGCCTGTGTTTGATGTTTTTTTAGAATAACTGTCGAATAAATGAGCGCTTGAACGTTTGCGTAAAAATATGTGATGAAACTCTCATTTTGTTCGCTATACTTTCCGCCCGGTTATGAGCCGGTGCTCAACCCATACAAGCCGTCACACGGAAATGTGAATGACCCCAAGGACTGGACCAGCTAAGTTCCTCTGCTTGTATAAGGTGATCTTAGATGAACAATATGTTCGCATACCCCTCTTTTTGTCATGCTTTTGTTGTGCAAAAGGACAATGATTCCTCCTTTGCCAAGTTTTTTGGTTCTACCCTTATTTCCAAATTTCAAACTAGGTAAATACAATGAATATTCTTTTTGGCCTCGTCGGCATTTTAGCGCTGATCGCTTGCGCCTACCTGCTCTCTGAAAATCGATCTTTCATCAATTGGAAAACCGTATCACGTGCTTTATTGCTGCAAGTTGGTTTTGCCGCGCTGGTGCTCTACTTCCCATGGGGACAAAGCGCACTAGCCAGCATCAGCGGCGGTGTGTCGAGTTTGCTGGGTTTCGCCGATGCAGGAATCCGCTTTCTATTCGGTGATTTAGCCGATTCCGGATTTATTTTTGCTGTTCGTGTTCTGCCTATCATCATTTTCTTCAGCGCTCTTATCTCTGCCCTTTATTACCTTGGTATCATGCAAAAAGTCATCGAGTTTATCGGTGGTGGTATTCAAAAATTTTTAGGTACGAGCAAAGCAGAATCTCTGGTTGCTACGGGTAACATTTTCCTTTCACAAGGTGAATCACCACTGCTTGTGCGTCCCTTTTTGTCGCGCATGACACGTTCAGAACTGTTTGCTGTCATGGCCGGAGGCATGGCCTCTGTCGCAGGTAGCGTGTTGGGTGGCTATGCCGGTCTAGGTGTTGAGCTTAAATACCTTATTGCAGCCAGTTTTATGGCGGCACCCGGCAGTTTGATGATGGCAAAAATCATCGTACCAGAGCGCGATGTTCCACTTGATCAAACCAATATTGAGATGGATAAAGCGCAAGAAAGTAATGTGATTGACGCACTGGCGAGCGGGGCGATGAATGGCATGAAAGTGGCGGTGGCCGTCGGTACAATGCTGGTTGCATTTGTGAGCGTGATTGCGATGGTTAACACTGGGCTTGAAAGTTTCGGTGAGTTATTGGGTTTGAACGGCATTACCTTACAACTGCTGTTCGGTTATCTATTTTCACCACTGGCTTGGTTGATTGGTGTACCAAGCCATGAAGTCTTGATGGCGGGCTCTTACATTGGGCAAAAAGTGGTGATGAACGAATTTGTGGCTTTCATTGATTTTGTTGACCACAAAGCGCTGTTGTCGGAACACACCCAAGTTATCATTACTTTTGCTCTGTGCGGCTTTGCCAATATTGGTTCTATCGCGATCCAATTAGGCTCTATCGGGGTTATCGCTCCTGAACGCCGTGCAGAAGTCGCGAATTTAGGTATTAAAGCGGTGATTGCAGGTACGCTAGCTAACTTAATGAGTGCATGTCTAGCGGGCATTTTCATTCTGCTTTAAACGCCCTGTTTGCTTCTCTCAATGCTCACTGCGGTGGGCATTTTTGATCCCTTTTTTGAATGATTGACACCTCAGTAATTGCTGAAAAGCTGATTTATAGCAAATTCCGTTTCTGATGAGCGCGTAGTATAGCTTGCAATTAACTGCGTATCCCAACATAGGCGATACGCTGACATGCTAACTTATTGAGTGCTTGCTATGGAAAATCTTGTTGAACGCTTTTTGCGTTATGTCTCTTTTGATACTCAATCTCACCCTGCCAGCCGCCGTTGCCCGAGTTCAGTAGGGCAAATGACGTTTGCCCATACACTACATGAAGAATTAATCGTATTAGGCTTAACCGATGCTACGGTTGATGAACACGGCTATGTTATGGCGAAGTTGCAATCGAATGTTGATTACCCTGTTCCTGCGATTGGTTTTATTGCACATATGGATACCGCGCCAGACGCGTCAGGCAAACACGTCAAGCCGCAAATTGTGGAGAATTATCAAGGTGGGGACATTGCTTTAGGTAAAGGAGATGAGGTGCTGTCACCTATTCAATACCCGGATTTGCATCAACTGCATGGTTACAATCTGATCACGACTGACGGCACCACACTGCTTGGTGCCGATAATAAGGCAGGCATCGCTGAAATTATGACGGCCATTGAGAGGTTAATTGCCGACCCAAGCATCGCACATGGTGATATTTGTATCGGTTTCACTCCCGATGAAGAGATCGGCCGGGGCGCGGACTTATTTGATGTAGAGAAGTTTGGCGCACAGTGGGCTTATACCATTGATGGTGGCCCGGTGGGTGAGTTGGAGTATGAGAATTTCAATGCGGCGAGCGCCGATGTTATTTGCTATGGCGTGAATGTTCACCCTGGGACCGCGAAAGATAAAATGGTGAATGCCATCAACATCGCCGCACAATTTCAGCTTATGATGCCAGCCGATCAAACCCCAGAGACCACGCAGGGCTATCAAGGCTTTTACCATTTAAAATCCGCAGAGATGAGTGTGGCTCGCTCAACCTTGGGTTACATTATTAGAGACTTTGAACGAGAAGGCTTGGAAGCTCGTAAAGCGTTTATGCAGCAGCAAGTGGACCAGTTAAATGCCCGTCTTGAGAAAGGACGAGTTGAGTTGGTTGTGACGGACAGCTATTTCAATATGAAAGAGATGGTCGAGCCTCATCCACAAGTCATTGAACTGGCTAAACAAGCCATGATTGCTTGTGATGTTGAACCGCTGATCAAACCTATTCGAGGTGGTACGGATGGTGCGAGGCTCTCATTCATGGGCCTGCCATGCCCTAATATTTTCACTGGCGGTTATAATTTTCATGGTATTCATGAGTTCATTACCATTGAAGGGATGGAACAAGCGGTAAACGTGATTGTAAAACTGGCTGAAAAGACAGCGTTGGCGAATCAACACTGATAATAAACCTTTCCTTTTGCCAATCTGAAGGGGAGTTTCTCTTCCAAAGCTATGACAGGGCGCATAATAATTGCGCCTTATGCCGACGTTAACTATTCACTCAGTTACAATACCTTTCTAAAATTTCTAACACGATCTCAATCTGCTGCTCTCTAGTGGCTTAGATGTGTTGCTGCTCATTATGCATAAAAATAAAAGAAGGGGATTGATATGGAGAAAGTGGTCGCGGTGTGGGACTTTCTTATCACTCATAAATTGGTGTTTAGTATTTTAATCATGACGTTGATTATTTTGACGCGGCGAGTTGTGCTTTCTCAAATTCGTGGCGATGTCGCACTGATTACCGAAAAGCAGCGTAAATGGATGTCACGCACCAAGAATGGCACCTTTGCGTTTACTTTGGTCATCCTCTTCGTATTGTGGCAATCAGAGATCAGCGAATTTGCACTGTCAGTGACTGCGATAGCAGTCGCCATCGTAGTTGCATCAAAAGAGATCATCTTGTGTTTTACGGGTTCAATTCAGCGAGCGAGCTCTCGCTCATTTCGTATCGGGGATTGGATTGAAGTCGGAAAACTGAGCGGTGAAGTGATCGAACACAACTTGATGGCAACCGTGATCCAAGAAATCGACTTGAATCATGGTCAATACCACTACACTGGAAAAACCGCGACCTTGCCAAACAGTATGTTCTTCTCGTTTCCGGTAAAAAACCTTAATTTTATGAAGCGTTATGTGTTTCATAACTTTTCGATAGTAGTGCCTGAATTTGTAAATTTGTATCCTTTATTACCGATTATGCATGAAAAGATTGAGAGCCACTTTGCCCACTTTATTGATGTTGCAAGGCGCTATAACAGCATGATTGAAAAACATGCGGGTGTAGATTTGCCCAGTGCTGAGCCGCACATTCAGATCAGCAGCGCAGCCGCAGGAGAACAGATCGTGCATTTCATGATTTTTTGCCCAACAGAGCGGGCCAACCATTTAGAGCAACTGATCCGCCAAGACTTTATGCAAGCATATGAAAACGCATTTCCACGTGCTTTAGTTGCAACAGAAGTGTTGCCGAGTGAAGTGGGTAGCTAACTGCCGAATAATGAGCGCTCACACAGTATGGTGAGCGTCTTACCTGCAATTACTGTTTGGGTGAGAAAAGATATATTAGTGATGAAAGTGAGATTAACGCTCAATTGCGTGTGTTTTTTTCACCGAAATCCCCAAGCGTTTTGAAAGCCGAGTGAGATTCGCGCGATCCACTTGCAATAATCTTCCCGCTTTTGCCCAATTAAAATCGGATTGGGTCAATGCTTCACTGATCAATTTACGCTGATATTCATCCGTTGCTTCTCGCAGTCCACGTTGCCACACCTTCGCTGTGACCTCTTTGTCGCTCAACGTACTTTGCGTGTTAACCAGAGGTAGGCTGAAATCTAACTCACCTATGTCGTAGCTGTTGACTGTGATCAACGCTTGTAAGCCTTGTCTGGCTCGTGCTTTCAGCGCTGCGCGGTTGATCACGTGTTCTAATTCGCGAACATTACCGGGCCATGAGTAGTTGAGTAACCCAGCCAGTGCGTTGGGATCGATTTTGAGCTGTGTGATGCCGAGCTTGCGACGTGCTTGCTCTAAAAAATAACCTGCCAACAAGGTAACGTCACCATTTCGCTCTCTTAGCGGAGGGATATGAACAGGGTATACGCTGAGTCGATGGTAAAGATCGGCTCGGAATCTTCCCGCTTCCACCTCTTGCTTTAAATCTCGATTTGTCGCTGCCAATATTCGTACATCAATAGTTTGGACATGATCTTGTCCTACGGGCTGAATTTCATTGTTCTGCAATGCACGTAAAATCTTGCTTTGGGCAGCCAGTGGCAGTTCACCGATTTCATCGAGAAATAAGGTTCCACCGTCGGCTAATGCAAACTTGCCTAAGCGATGCCGTTCTGCTCCAGTAAAGGCTCCTTTGACATGGCCAAATAGCTCACTTTCGACCAAGTTTTCTGGAATTGCGGCGCAGTTGACATAAATAAGTGGTTGGCGTTTACGCGCTGATAGTTGGTGCAGTGTTCGTGCGACCAGCTCTTTACCGACACCCGTTTCACCATGGATTAAAATGTTGAAATTAGAAGGGGCGACCACTTCCAAATCGGCTTTCATGGCCAGCATCGACGCACTTGAACCGATGATCTCTCCACCTTCTCTGTCCCATGCTTCTTCATTCAGCTCTTCTAAGCGTTGCTGGGATTGTTTGGCCTGTGCTTCAAGTTGAGAAAAGGTCAGTGCCATTTTCAAGGTAGAGGCCGCGATTGCCGACAACGCTTCTAGGCTGCGTTTGGGAATATGCTCAAACATGTTGGGATTAAGGCTATCAAGCGTCAATATACCGAGCAGTTTATCACCAAATAAAAGGGGTAGGCCCATGCAAGAGTGCATGGGAAGGTCGCCATCATGATCCATTAATAAACCATCGAAAGGATCGGGTAGTGATGAATTCGCATCGAAAATAACCGGCCCATCAGCGTGGCAAATCTCACGAAAGCGGGGATGTTCATCAATTAAAAAACGTCGGCCTAAGGTATCGCGAGTCAAGCCTTGCATCGCAAGGGGGATTAACAAATCACCTTGGCGTGAAAGCAGCATCACACAGTCGCATTGAATGGTTTTACGAATCGCATCAAGCAGGCGATTGAACCTATCTTGATCATTCAAACCACTTGCGAGTCCTATGGTCATTTCAATCAAGGTAGAGATGGAAAAATCTTGCATGGTAAGCACTCTGGTGATGTTTTTGGATATTGTAGTGTCATAATGACATTTTTTGAAGTGTTATTTTGACCTGATTATTTAATGGTTTTTTATTTTTTATTTAAAAATCAATAGATTAATGTTGGTATGCTTTGTGCTATACAAGCTTCAGTATCAGAGCGAATCTAATTCGCCATTTATAAAATCTGAGGAGAAAGCTTAATATGCTCAATAATCAACACATCGCCATTGTCAAAAGTACCATTCCTTTGCTTGAATCTGCTGGACCAGCGCTTACGGCTCATTTCTATCAGAGAATGTTTACCCACAATCCTGAGCTAAAAGATATTTTTAATATGACCCATCAACATACTGGCCGCCAGGGCGTTGCACTGTTTGAGGCGATTGCCGCGTATGCGAAAAATATTGAAAATCTCGCCGCATTAACCAGTGCAGTGGAACGTATTGCCCAAAAGCACACCAGCTTTAACATTCAGCCAGAGCACTATCAAATCGTCGGTCATCACCTTATTGAAACGTTGCGAGAGCTTGCTGCCGATGCCTTTACTCCTGACGTTGAAGCAGCATGGACGGCGGCTTATCTCTTTTTAGCGCAAGTCTTTATTGATAGAGAAGGGGAGTTGTATTTACAGCGTAAGCAGGCGATCGGTGGTTGGGAGAATGCGCGTGAGTTTGTGTTGCAAGATAAAGTGAAAGAGTCTGAATTCGTCACTAGCTTTATCTTTGAGCCTGCTGATGGCAAAGCAGTATTAGATTATCAGGTTGGTCAGTATATTGGGATTGAACTTAAGCCGGAAGGTGCGTCATACAGTGAAATTCGTCAATATTCCTTGTCACAAAAACCCAATGGAAAAAACTACCGCATTTCTGTGAAGCGTGAAGGCGTGGATACTGGACATCCTGGGACAGTCTCTAACTATTTACATGATTACGTTGAAAAAGGCAGTCGAGTGAAACTTTATGCGCCAGCGGGTGATTTTTTCTATGTTGAGAAGCTCGCTCCCGTTGTACTTATCTCTGCAGGTGTCGGGGCAACACCGATGCAAGCCATACTTCAACAGCTTGCGTCAGTAGGAAAAAAAGAGGTGACGTATCTGCATGCTTGCAACAATTTATCACAACACTCCTTTATTGATGAAACCGCGACATTAATGGCGGTGCATCCATCATGGCAGCAAGTGGTCTGGTATCTGGAAAGTGAGCAAACACCAGCCAAGCAAGGTTCTATGATCTTGCATGAAGTTTGTGAGCAACTGCCGCTAACACAGGGGGATTTTTATATCTGTGGCCCCGTTGGTTTTATGCAGTTCATTGTTGAACAGCTTGAATTGCTTGGCGTAGCAAGAGAGCGTATCCATTACGAAGTCTTTGGTCCACACGCCTATTTATAAAGTATAAAGCTCTATCTAAATCTAGGCTCTTTTAAGGGCCTATACCCTTCCCATTTAAAGCTGCAGCGGTGTTGGTTACGTTCGCTTACCCCAATCACATAGTTTATCTATGCTCATGGGGATGAGCTCACTTGCCGTCTACCTGCAACTTCAAGTTGTTTGGGTATAGATACTGAAAAGTGGGCTGGGAATTAATGCTCACTTTTTATTTGTAGTGCTTGCCAAGTAATTTCATCGGAATGGCTATCGCTATCAATAAAAATAGAAGAGCCACTAATCATCACTGAAATATCCATACCTCGGTTCAAGGAAGTAGAGAGTTTTTCAATCGCTGCAGCATCAAAGCGAAATAGATCGACATTGAGGTGAGAGAACTTTCCCTTATTTTGTTCCCACCAAACCTGTGATTTCGTGTTAAAGCTGTAGACTTTCACCTGTTTTGCAAGCCGTGTGGCTTTTTTAATGCGATCAGCATCGGGTTCGCCGACTTCAATCCAGAGCTGAATTTGGTCATCTAATGATTTTAGCCAGAGATCAGGTTCTTCAATGGAAGAAAGTCCTCTAGTAAATGTTAGCTCGGGTGAAGCATTAAGACAAAACGCCAAAATGCGCGCCATCATTCGTTCGTTGCTTTCTGAAGGATGCTGAGCAATGGTGAGATTTAAAGAGTCATAATGATCGCGATTAGTATCCGTCAGCGCAATACGGAACTTATAGATTGTCGGTTTAAGAGCCATTGGAAGAATGCCAAGAGGTAAAAACGAAAATAGCCAGCAAATTGCTGGCTATTAGAATACTTAGTAAAAAATTATACTAGGCGGATGTTTTCAGCTTGAGGGCCTTTTTGACCTTGAGCTACTTCAAACTCTACCTTTTGACCTTCAGCAAGAGTGCGGAAACCGTCACCTTTAATTTGGCTGAAGTGTGCGAATACGTCTGGACCGTTTTCTTGTTGAATGAAACCGAAACCTTTAGTTTCGTTGAACCATTTTACTGTACCAGTAACTGTGTTAGCCATTTTTATACCCAAAATCAAAAAAAATTTTACAGCCGAATACGGCGCGGATAGCGTGGAAAAGTAGATTGCTATTGCGTACGACACGACGGGGGAGTTACAAGTAATCCAACGAGACGTATGTGTATACAAAGAACTGCTTTCTAGCTAGTGCAAAGTCTAGTTCAAACTTTTATCTTGTCAATCATAACTCGATAAAACTCGAAAAACTTTCTTAAAATTGTTAGGTTTTATGCTCTATGTTGCATTTTCTTATGATGAGGCTTGAAATTAACATTACTATTCTATTACCCATTGACATAGTTGAAGTTTTAGCCAGATTTAGTGGTCAGATGAGTTCGATGGTTGAAGCCGTTTATTACTGGCTAACGTTCATTGAGTGAGGAGAAGGGTTAGGTTTACTTTCCTATTTAATGGCTCTCTTTTTTGGCTGAATGATTCTCCTCAAAACTGAGGCAATTTTCCCCTATCAAATAGCATCTTTAAGTTGTTTTGGCGACAACTCGGAACGTTGCGCTGTACACATCACAAATTTGTACTTTCAATGAAATATTTACTCGGTTAAATAATTGTTACAATTAGTTCCATTTTGAAGTGTTTTTTTGGGTAATGCTATGTCCCATCTAATTTTTGGGTTTTCTGTTGTTAACCACTGATTAACAATTGTTTTATTCTAAGCCAATAAGGAAAAATTGCTTATTTTTTGAACTTGAAATTCTTATTTAATGGAGGAAAATGTATGTAAACTGAGTTTTCGAAAATGAATGGATACTTTCTCATAAAAAGAGAGGTTTACAACATGAAACTAATACTGATTTTAATGGCGTCTGTCTCGGCGGGTGTGGCCTCTGCTGATCACTTTCATTCATTTTTGTTTGGGCTTTACATCGCGTCACTCGCAGTAGGCAGCTGTTACTGGTTTGCGTTTCGAAGTACTAAAGTGCCGGAGTTTGCCCTTTTTCTTCTCATCTGTGGGCTTCTTGCTAAATTGACAGTGACCATTATCGGTGTTGCGTGGGGAATATCGGCGCAATTGATCACATCGCCTTTTATCTTTGCTTTGTCGTATCTCTTCTTCTCTATTGTCGTGACATACCTCTGGTTCAGTTATCGAGATAAATTAACCTCTGCAATCTCTAAAACAACGGCGCATCACGCGTAGCGCACTTAATGCATAGCGTCTTTATGCGTAACTTACGCGCAAGATGATTAATGTGATAGTGAACTCAATTATTTCTGTTAATGCAAAAGGGCTTCCTCACTGGGCCCTTTTGGTGCTTTTGCACTTTAGACTTTTGTCCAAGAGTGGCGCTCATCTTTTCGATATACACTGTTGGCTATGATTATTTATCTCCTGAACAAGGAAGTACTATGGGCATTGGATTATTTTGGGCAGAGAAAGTTATCTTAATACTGGGCATCATTTTTATTCTGACGAGTATTGTGCGGTATGGTAAACGTAGCCATGACTGGAAAGGTGTCATCACGATGTTTTATCGTCGCATTCCCATGTCAATTGAGGAATATAAGTGGTACCGCTTGGGAGTGGTATTCATTGTTACCGCTATTGTGTTGCGGATTGCTGTACTGACCTTCTGGCCCTCACTATGAGGTTGAAATGAGCGAGCATTGTTGTTTGCTAACCGATGTTTCGCTTGAGTGTGTAGCCTTTTATAACCCCTAAAACTTTTTAATTAATTTTTTGCGCAACTCGCATCTACGCGAGGTTTAGGTATACACTCTATTTATCGAATTAATAAATAGAAGGTGATTACATGTCTTTCCCCGTACTCATCTGTGATGACTCTGCACTGGCTCGGAAGCAGATGGCTCGTTCACTTCCCGCCTCTCTAAACGCCGATATTACTTTCGCAGTCCATGGTTTAGATGGCATCAAAAATCTTGAAGAGCATGATTTTAAATTAATGTTCCTCGATTTAACTATGCCTGAACTGGACGGCTACGGAACGCTAGAAGAGATGCAACGCAGAGGGATGACAACGCCTGTTGTTGTTGTTTCTGGTGATATACAGCCGAAAGCGAAAGACCGAGTATTGGCGTTAGGGGCGCGTGCTTTTATTCAAAAGCCGATTGATAAGGACGTGTTAAATAGCGTACTACGAGAGTTAGTCGAACCGCCAACACAGCCTCGTATCGTTACGCCTATCTCTGTTGAACTACCTATCTTGAAACGTCGTGACATCTATATGGAAGTTGCGAACGTTTCGATTGGTCGAGCAGCTGATGCTCTGGCGCGACACTTTGATGTATTTGTTCATTTACCGCTACCAAACGTCAATATTTTTGAAGTGAGTGAGCTACATATGGCACTTCGTGACTTGGCGGAAAATGATCAAGTTTCTGGTGTATGTCAAGGCTTTAGCGGTGAAGGCATTGCAGGTGAAGCACTGGTGCTCTTGAGTGATTCCAGTGTTTCTGATCTGAAAAAATTAATGAAAGTGCCAGCAGACAGTGAAGAGCTTGAAGAATTAGAACTGTTAATGGATGTATCAAACATATTAGTTGGTTCTTTTCTGAATGGATTAGGCGAGCAATCGGAGGTGCGTTTTTTTCAAAGCTCTCCAGTATTGCTTGGGCAACACATCTCCATTGACTCTGTGATCAATTCAACCGCTGGATCATTTAAAAAAACGATGACGTTTGAAGTGAGCTACAACATTGATCAAACGACGATCCGCTGTGACTTGCTCTTTATGTTTGTCGATGAGTCTCTTCCGTTGCTAGACAGTAAATTAGCGTACTTGATGGAGGATTTTTAACGATGAATCTCCCTGCAGAATTTGAACAGTTCCACTGGATGGTGGATATGGTGCAGAATGTCGATATGGGGCTGATCGTGATTAATCGTGATTACGAAGTGCAAGTGTGGAATGGATTCATGACACATCACAGTGGTATTCAAGGGCACGATGCGATTGGTAAAACCATTTTTGAACTGTTTCCTGAGATCCCCCAAGAGTGGTTTAAGCTCAAAACTAAACCTGTGTATGACTTAGGTTGTCGTAGTTTTATTACTTGGCAGCAGCGCCCATATCTCTTCAAATGTCGTAATGTTCGCCCTGTCACTCAGCAAGCTGATTATATGTACCAAAGCATTACTTTAAACCCGATGCGAACCACGACGGGTAAAATTAATTCATTGTTTTTATCAATACAGGATGCTACATCTGAAGCGTTAGCCTCTTTACAAATACGTTCATAGAATCAGGGTGTTAATGATTTCGAAGCCTCCTTTTGGTGTTTCATCAAGGAGGCTTCATATTAGTGATGGGTTTAATTAATCAAGCGTTATAAGCTCATTTCCGCAACGTTGATTGTTTGCAAAGGAACGAATGTTATCCAAAGTTGTCTGAGCGATATTGTGTAGTGCATCTTCAGTCAAAAAGGCTTGATGTCCCGTAAATAGTACATTGTGGCAAGCCGATAGGCGTCTGAATACATCATCGACAATCACATCATTCGACTTATCTTGAAAGAAAAGATCCTTTTCATTGTCGTAAACATCTAAACCAAGAGCGCCGATACGACCTTGTTTCAGTGCTTCAATTGCTGCAACTGAATCGAGTAATTCACCTCGGCTGGTGTTTACAATCATCACGCCATCTTTCATTTGGGAAAATGCGTGGCTGTTGAGTAAATGGTAGTTCTCTGGAGACATTGGGCAGTGAAGCGTAATCACATCACTTTGTTGGTAGATTTCCTCAAGGCTGCAGTAAGTTGCACCGAGTTCAATCGCCAGAGAGTTCTGATAAGGGTCGAAGCACAGTACCTTCATTCCCAACCCTTTCAAAATGCGCATTGTGGCAATACCAATTTTTCCTGTGCCAACAACTCCCGCGGTTTTACCGAAGAAGTTAAACCCGACCAACCCCTCTAATGAGAAGTTAGCGTCTCGGGTACGTTGGTACGCCTTGTGAAAGCGGCGATTCAAACACATCATCATTCCTACCGTGTGCTCTGCCACCGATTCTGGTGAATATGCGGGCACTCGCACCACTTGAATACCCAGCTCTTTTGCGGCATCGAGATCGACTTTATCAAATCCAGCACAGCGCATTGCGATAAGCCTCGTCCCATTTTCATACAATTGGCTCAATACTGGGCGACTTAAGTCGTCATTCACAAAGGCACACACCACAGTGCATCCTTGGGCCATTTTAGCTGTGGCTGGGGTGAGTCGAAAATCGTGAAAGTGCAGCGAGAAGATCTTTGTATCACTGACCTCTGAGAAAGAACTCGCGTCATAAGATTTTGCGCTGAAAAATGCAATGTTGATCATGTTCTCTTCCTAATTAGACTTATAATTTTCACTATAAATACGCCTAATATCACAGAAAATAAACCACAAAATAACTATGTCTTTGGGATGGTAGGAGTTGCGGGGGGATGTCACTAAAATCGAAAACGGACGGATTAATGATAAAAATTCACCACAATCTGTAAAAATCGCCGATAGAAATGTCTGAGTCACATCTTCTGTGAGTGTGATTTTTATCACATTTTCGGCGCAATGCTGAACAAGGTAACGTTTGCTTATTGTATGAAAGCTTTCGCTAAAATGATGCGTTCTTTAATAACGTATTGAAAAATAAAAATTTATACGATGAGTATTTGAGAGAGATGAACTTGAGAAGTGTCGGATATGAAAGTTTCGAGATAGTACCACAAAAAAAATGCAAATATCAGACTTGCCGATAAGAAATCCGGGCCTATAATGCTGAAAACCGGAGCGTCTGCCAACGCTCCGGTTTTTTTGTGTCCAAAATGTACTGACGTCTGCCAACGAAGGTACTACGCACTCTGCAAAAGAGACACAAATGGTCAATTAATCAAGGAATTACATAATGCGTATCGAACAAGAACTTAAGTTAGGTTTTAAAGATGTCCTGTTTCGCCCTAAGCGTTCAACACTAAAAAGCCGTTCTCAAGTAAATTTAACCCGCGATTTTACATTCAAGCATAGTGGGCGTCAATGGTCCGGCGTGCCTGTTATTGCGGCGAATATGGACTCGGTAGGCAGTTTTGCTATGGCGAAGTCACTTGCTGAACATGATGTAATGACAGCGGTTCATAAACATTACTCAGTAGCTGATTGGGCTGAGTTTGTTAAAAACGCCGATACATCAACACTTAAGCATGTGATGGTTTCTACTGGTACATCTGATGCTGATTTTCAAAAAACCAAAGACATCATGGCGCTTAGTGACGATCTGATTTTCATCTGTGTTGATATTGCTAACGGCTACTCTGAGCACTTGGTCGATTACGTACAACGCGTGCGTGCACAATTTCCAGATAAAGTGATCTCGGCAGGTAACGTTGTCACCGGTGACATGTGTGAAGAGCTCATCCTTGCGGGTGCGGATATCGTAAAAGTTGGTATCGGCCCAGGTTCGGTTTGCACCACGCGCGTGAAAACAGGTGTTGGTTATCCTCAGCTTTCAGCCATTATTGAATGTGCCGATGCGGCGCACGGATTAGGCGGGTGTATCATTGGTGATGGTGGCTGCACATGCGCAGGTGACGTTTCTAAAGCCTTTGGTGGTGGCGCTGATTTTGTCATGCTTGGTGGCATGCTTGCAGGCCATGAAGAATCTGGCGGCGAAGTGTTTGAAAAAGATGGCGTGAGCTACATGAAGTTCTACGGCATGTCGTCACAGTCTGCAATGGCGAAGCACTCTGGCGGCGTTGCAAAATACCGCGCAGCGGAAGGCAAAACCGTATTGCTACCTTTCCGTGGCAGCGTTCACGACACCATCTCTGACATTCTTGGTGGTGTGCGTTCAACTTGTACTTATGTCGGTGCAGCTAAGTTAAAAGAGCTAACTAAGCGCACTACATTTATCCGCGTACAAGAGCAAGAAAATAACGTGTTTGGCCGCGAGTAAATCAATAGTTTTAACAACCATTGTTGAAACAACCATAAAGTGATATTTACAACCATAATTTGATATTGCCTCTTCATAGTCTAGACTTAGGTAAGTTTACGACAAAATCGTGAAGAGGCAATATTATGTCTGCTCTACCTTCCCCTTCTATTGCCACCCTGATTGCACTTGAAAGTGCATTTGTTACTCCTGCTCGAAACTTAACTAAGCCACGTGGGAAAAACATACACCGTTACGTCAGCGCTAAGATGCGAAAAAGAGTTACAGTAGAATCTTTTTTAGAATGTGCTGCTTGTTATCATTTTGATTTTGAGCCTAGTATCGTACGCTTTTGTTCCCAGCCGATAAGATTTTCATACTGTCTCAATGGTAAGACCCATACCTATGTTCCAGACTTTCTAGTTCAATTTGATACCGGTGAATTTAAGTTGTACGAAGTAAAGTCCGATATGGAAAGCTCAAAAGAGGAATTTCAATGTGAATGGGAAGCAAAAGTTAAAGGTGCGTTTGAGTTAGGTTTGGAGTTAGAGTTGGTTACAGAGGAAGAAATACTGGATGAGGTCATATTTAGCAACCTTAAGCTTTTGCATCGATATGCTTCAAGAGATAACTTGAATCACTTTCATCAAACTCTCCTTGCCACCTTCAAATTGAATGGTACCCAAACCGCAAAAAGTTTAGGACACCATCTTGGCCTAAATGGAAGAAAAATATTACCGTTCCTGTGTGATTTGCTCTCACGAAACTTACTCCAAACAAGCTTAGAGACGCCTCTGTCACTCGAGTCTGAATTTGAATTGGGTTGTTATGCCTAATAAATCATTTTCGAGTTTTCATCGGAAGTCAGCATTTCAGCAAGAAAAACTTGAGCCGAATGATAGGGTTGTTGATGACAACGATGTCGGATAGGCGACACCTGTTACCAAGTGCAGCCCTCCTAAGAATCTAGCCCAGATATAATCTGACAGGCACCGAGTCGAAAAGTGGGTAACTGTCAGATCAGGTCTGAATTAGTACAATTTCAATTTGAGTAAAACCTTTTTATTTAGGACACTATTCTTTAATAGTACTAATTAGGCAACAAAGCATACAAAACTAGCAATTTACAATTTAAAGAAAGCAAGTTGTGCTTTTTGCTTCTCAGCGAGTTGCGAAAGTTCAGCACTCGCGCTGGCACTCTGGCTAATACCAGTTACATTCTGATGCACAAGCTCAGAAATGTTAACTACGTTACGATTAATATCTTGTGTCACTTGTGACTGCTGCTCTGCAGCAGTAGCAACCTGAGTATTAGAATCATTAATATCCGAAACTGATTCTGAGATACCAACCAATGCATCACTCACACGCTGGGACAGTTCACTATTATGAGCCAATATCTCAATCGTAGTTTGCATACTGTCATTTGCTAGAACGGATTGGTTTTGTAAATCCTCAATAATCAAACCAATTTCCTTAGTTGAACTTTCTGTGCGTCCAGCGAGCATTCGTACTTCATCGGCTACCACGGCAAAGCCACGACCCGTTTCACCGGCGCGAGCGGCTTCAATCGCTGCATTCAACGCTAATAAATTGGTTTGTTCAGAGACATTACGAATCACTTCAACAACATCATTAATTTTCTCTGATTGCTCTTTCAAACGCTGTACTAAATTTGCCGCATGATTTAATGCCTCCGACATTTTTACACTCGCTTGAACACTCTCTTGAGAGATCGCCAAACCAGATTTGGCTAGTTCATCAGCCATACGAGCCGTCGAATCAGCAACGGAGGCATTAGCACTAACATTATCTGCCGCACTCGACAACTCATTCACTGCAGAAGCCACTTGTTCAACTTCAGACAGTTCTTGCTGCGCATTTGATTCCGCTTGAGCCATCACCGCTGCCAATTCCGTTGACGCTGATGCAACTTCTTCACTGATTCGATTCAAATGATCAACCATGGTATGTAGCTGGGAAGCCGTTGTATTAACATCCTGACTGAGAATTGAAATTTCGTTTTTCCCCTCAACCATTGCCCGGACTGTTAAATTCCCCTGTGCCAACTCACGCATCACCCCTTGAATATGCTGAATGGGGGCAACAATCATTTTTGAAAGCACCCAAGCAATCATCAACGATATTCCAAGCACAGATAAGACAATAGTCATAGCGACATTCATTTCGTAGCGTTCGTACGCCTTAATCTCAGCATAGGCTCTTGCTTCACGCTCCTTTGCTCTATTACTGACATTGACAACTGTCGCGAGTAAATCTATTGCCTGAGCTCGAAACGAAGTATTCTTCGCAACAAATTCACTCTCAGAAACGGTTCCTTCCTCATACTGTCCTAAAAATGTGAGCATTTGTTTTGAACGATTTAAAAACTCATCAACAAGATTAAGAATATGAGGTACATCGCTTTGGTAATAATCATCTTGCTGTAATATGTTTAAATGAGTACTGATGTCTTTTTGCCTTTGCATTAATTTAGCCATGAGATCTTTTCGAATGGCTGGAGAGATTATAGAATCAGCAACATGAAGACGCATATCGTTAATGTCATCGACAATATTAACGGATAGCGCATCTGATTGATTTTGATATAAAATCCTCATGACTGAAGCGTTTTCTCGTACACTTTCCAGATCATTTTTTATGATCCACAAACTGACTGTTAAAGCTAATGTGGCTACTAAAACTGGAAGCATAATCTGCACCCGAATAGAAAAATTTTTTAATGAAAATTGCATACATGTTGCCCTATAAAATGGAGATGGTTTTCAAGTAAACTAAAGGGGTTTAAAAGGTGAATTAATGTAAATCTTACTATACAAATCCTTCAGGTAAAAAATCATAAAATCTTATGAAATATAAAATCATTTATATAACAAGGATTTTATGTTTATGATTTAAAGTTTTCACAATAAAATTAATAGCGATTACCTACCATTGGTTTTAAATGAACGCATGAAGAAATTATGAAATATTACTTGTTGTTTCGAATCTCGATTCTACATTTTTATGTAGGAGAAAAATGGCTTTGTATGATAAATTCATGAAATCTATTGATAACACCCAATTAAACGCTTCGATAATACGATACCCCTTTCACAATTAAGAGGTTAAGTTATTACCAATATTTTATAACAAACTCACGTGATCTGTTCTAGCCAGAATGGACAGACTTTCATTGCGTAATTCAGTTTAAAGATAGAGTGCGCCGTCTTGTATATTTCTTAGTCAATGCGACAAGTTTCAGCCATACCTAACCCAGTAAGCTTGTTTAACACCTTGATCATGGCGTAAGCCTCGCCAACTTGAGCGTTGTAGTCCCTCAGATTAAGTTTCCCATCTAGTCACTGCTGCACCCGATGCATACGTTTCTGAGAGAGGTAGCGCTTGTGATAGCTATACCGTTGTTTCCAATCTTTATTTGAGCCGAACAACTTCTTGCATGCCAACCCAACCCAATATTTCAGGGATGACCTCTCTCTAGAATGCCGCTCCGTCTTTTGGAGGAATACGGATAGCATCGTAACAATTTTTGATATCGTAAGCCCCTCGCTTATATCTCAACGACCCTTCTGAGGGTTTTCTTGAGCAAGGTTGGTAGTACTTTAGCATCAGTAACGCTCTGCCGCGATGATTTCGTGGATGTCTGTATTAGCGGTAATATGGAGTTTTCGCCCGACTTTACGTTTACCATACGTACCATGTTTTTTGACTTTCCATTCGCCTTCGCCGTAAACCTTGAGTCCCGTTGCATCAATGGTTATGTGTCTTATTACACCAAAAGTGTGAGATTTCAACCTGTTTAGCACGGCGACTGATACAGGTGTAAGACCTTGTTACGTAATAGTGATTTCACTAAGAATCGGCACCTAATTTTAGAATAAAGTTCTGACTCCATTTTGTTCATCGACGAAGCCATAAGGCTTCAGTGAGCATTTACAATGCTAACTAACCGACAATGAAAGTGGATAATTCTTTTACGCAACAAAGCCCAGGTGTAATGTGAACACTGCAACACTGCAACACTGCAACACTGCAACACTGCAACACTGCACGGGCAAGGATAAATATCGAGTTAATGAATCCTTGCAGAGTTCTTAACGGCATTGCGAATATACGTTTCATCATCAACGCGGTCTGTCACGCTGATTTTGTTTGCTTTGTCCCCAGTCTTTTATTGCTTCATCAACCCAGAAGGAGAGAGGGCCGCGGTTGATTAAGGCTTTATTGTACTGTTTCCAGTATATCTCTGAATTAAGCAACAAAGTAGCTTAGGTTTGTCTGTTTTTTCTTATGGGTTTGTAGGAAAATTCTTGTTTTATCTTAATGAATTAATTGTTTATTCTTTTTTTTAAGAAAAACAGCATTTAAGTATAAGTGACTGAGTCTATTGATAATTGATCGAAAATCGGCGTTTTCTCTTTGATTTCAATTGATAGTTATATTTTTATGAGTGTTATTTTTTTTGAATTAAATTAACGAATTAAATTGTTTTTGATTTATCGAAAAAAAATAAATGATGTATAAACTAAAACTTTAGTGTGGTATGTTTTTATTGAACTTTTAAGTTTAAATGGTTTTTTGGTATTAAAGTTATACAGAGTTGTATCTTATCATTATACAATATTTATAATGTTCAAATATCCGTAATGATGTTGCAGCTACCATTTTAAAGAAGATGCATATTATAGAGAGTAGAGAATTTACTATGAAAAAAATAATTAACACTATATTGATTAGTGCCTCATTGTTATCATTACCTTCATTTGCAGGCGTAAGTTTCTATGTGGCCTGTGGTAATATTAGTGGCAACGTGGCCGAACCATTAACTGTAGTTAGGATTAATAGCGTCGACACTTCTCTAGTGTCAAATTACAGCAAAACAGTTTTACTTAAATTTCCTAATACTATCTCGGAAAAATACCATTATTCTATTCATGATAGAAATCCTTTTGTTTATGATCTAGCTAAAACTGCATATTTGACAGGTGCAAAAGTAAAAGTATGTATTAAACCAGCTGGTCAAGGTGTTGATGAGTTGCTAGGTATTGAACTTTTCGTTGAATAAATATCGGTTGATTTATTATGAAGAAAATAACATATGGAACTATCATTAGTAATTTCTATATTTTTTTAATTTTTATGGTTTCATCTGTACACGCAATGCCTGTAAAGATAGTTTATAGAGCAGATTCTCGTCCTCCTCATATGATATTTGAAAAAGGATTTGTTGCGTGGGGAACGAATATAAACTTTAATGCTCATATTGATGGCACTTCAGGAAGGAGGGGGAGCAGAGACTCTGCTTTTATACCTACAACATCAAGATTAGATGCTGCGATGAACTTTGCAACAGATTTACTTAATGTTTCACCTGACAATATATCTTATATATATCAAATTAGAGCAACACATAATTTCTATTCCGCATTGGATACTATATATTACGTTTATGATGCTGCTCATGTGAGAGTCCCTGATACTCACAGAGCTCTGTTAGCAGAAGAACAGGAGTATTCAGCTTACATAAATATTCCTCCGGAGCTAATAGAGTCCGTAACTGTACAAGAAAGAATAAATGGAGAAATTATTACAACTGTAATACCAAATTATAACTATATCGCTGGTGATACTCATTCGAGCGAAGAGCCATTTACTTATTGGAGGCCTGAGAGAATAGATAGTAGGCCAATGTTATATATGGGTCCATCAATGACTAACATTAATAATGAACAACCTGAAGGTGCGGCCGCATTACCATCACCGTCTTTTAGTGCGGGAGGAGTGCTGGGGATTAGTCTATTTCTTCATAATGAGTTGTAATTGACGATTAAATAAAATATGCATGCTAATTAATAACGGTAATAAGAACTCATGAGGAAGATTTTTATGAACCAAAGAACATTGTTATTTTTATACCAATAATGTTTAGTGTGATGTTGTAAATAATATCTTTAATTTCCGTTGATTTTAGCAGAGCATAAATGATATGAACTATTTCTAATAATAGTAAGGAGAAAACTAAACATATACATCAATTACTCGTAACAAGTTCTAACTCCAGGCTTAATAATATGCATATCATTTTTATTTAATGAAATGTTGATAGCGTAATAGAGTTTGAGTTGGCTACTTATGGTGAATTATTTAATCTAATATTGGAGAACTATTATGTCATTCATACCAAAATCAGTTTTTTTAACATTAATCTCAACCAGTTTCTCTTCGATGATATTCGCTGCTGCTCCCCCAGGAGCAGGTATTAATTATTTAGAGGTTAGGACAGCAAATGACGGAGCTCAATCAGGTATTTACGCTAATGGTCAGATGCAGGCCGCACTCAAGATAACTTTCGAACTTGCTGAGGGTTATAATTTTCAAAGTGTGAAGTTAAGAACGCGGGATGATGAGTTAGGTAAACACTGGAAAGTAACGGAAAGTGAAAATGAATTTGAGCATAAAATTTTGAGTCGTGATATTGCTGACTTTAATTATTCAAATAATGATAGCGTTCTTAGTCTTATCGATGAGGATGTGCAACAAATAACCGATGAGGTTAAACTATTGCCATCACTTGAAAACAATCGACAGCGTGTATTCAGATATGTCACTGCATCAATGATGGATGAAGCAAGAGTATGTGTCGAATTGACTGCAAAAAATGCAAATAATGAACCCAGTATAAAGTCAACTTGTGTAGACAATACCACAGCTAGTGGAATGTATGTCCATGTTATTGCTCAACAAGAAAAGAAATACACCATTAATGATTTTAATGTTCATGAGTCAAAATTTGGCTGGCAATCAATATCAGCTGGAAAGGGTAGCTATAACTATGCAATGACCTACACTTATATCATACCTAAATATCAAGGTTTACAATTGCGAAAAATAACAGTAGACGACAAAATTCCTAATGAATACGGGTTCTCCACAACAATCGCGACTCAGACTCCACAATATTACAAAATGTCAGGACAAACCCAATCACAATACATAGATTCAAAGTTAGACTTAATTCCGATTAAACAAGGGAGTAAGAGAGAACATGGTTTTCACTATAAGTACTCTATAAATGAGCCAGTAGGCACCACAAGCGTTTATTCTAACTATGGTAACGATGATAACTTGATTACTTTGTTAACTTTATATGGTTCAAGCTGGGGAAGTAGGGGTGGATACGCCAAACTACCGGGACAAACTAGAATAGAGCCAAAGAGTGTCAAATTTTACGACATCTATGGAAATAATGGAGAGATTAAAGTTAGACGTGTTAGCGCTTGGGATGGATCTCCTAATGATAGAGGATATGAAGTATATTAACATTTGGCAATGTTATAACTGACGTGCCTTTTATCTCAGCGGCCTAAAAATAGTCTATTAGGCCGCAACACCAATACTGAAATTTTTCATTTAATCTGGTAGATATTTATGTATTCAATTGTTAGTAATGCATCTAATTTTATAGAAAATATATTTTCAGGAGTTGACCCTCGTACAGGGGATTACAGTTTATCGGTAAATATAGGAAATTTTTTATCTCACAAAACCTCAGGGTCAACATTGTCTCTGAGCTTGAGGTATAGCATCCACAATAAATTCGATATAGGTTTTGGCCAAGGATGGAGTATAGCGTTGAGCAGTTTCGATAAGGATCGAAATTACTTATATCTTTCAAGCGGGCAAAGTTTTGAAATAAAATTCAATACAGATAAAGGTGAATACGACATCCCCTATCGCAAACTAAAAGATTTACGTGTTTTTTATCTCAACTCAACGCAAGAAATAAAAGTCGTACATAAGGATGGTACACTAGAGTTCATTGATTACCAGAAGGGAACCCTGACACGAGTAGTGTCTAATCATGGTCTAGATATAAATTTTCAGTACGACTTCCCTCAGAATTATCCCGTTTTGAAACGAATTTTCGACAATACAGGGCGAGAGCTTCTGATAGATAGAAACGATAAATTGAAAACAAAAATAGCACATCAATTTAATGGCAACACTTATCAGAATATAGTTTTTGAAAAATATGGTCTTGGCGGAATTGAAAGGTTGTCACGCATTATCTTCCTTGACGATAATCAAGAAACTTCAATAGAGTATAATGTTGCTATTGGTGAGCACTATGATGTGATCGCTAGAGTAACTCATGCCTCTGGTATGATAGAAGAGATAACATATAATAATTATGGTCATCAACTTCCACTAGGCGCTCCAGTAGGGACTTGCCCCTATGTGGTCGAATATCGAATGATACCAGGTGATAACCAAGATGTTTTAACTATTCAGTATTCATTTTCTACTAAAAACTACCTTGGTTATGGTAGTGACCAGTCTTGGGTTGAGGGACAGGATACCTTATTCAAGGTACAAAATGATTACAAGTTCGTCAGTGCTGAGATCATCAATGGACAGCAGAAAATTGTTCGAACCTATAACAAATATCATTTATTGGAGAAGGCTGAGTATATCCAGAATGGCACCACCTATAAACTGGAAGAAAATAACTATTACGCAGAACTGGATAAGGGCATAGATCAGCAGCCAGCTCAATACAGTCTGCTCAAGGCCCAACATATTACCTATTACCATAATAGTGATAGCCGTCGTCAGAGTACCACCTATAGTTATGATGAGTATACGAATCCCTTATCCCAGATAGAGCCTGATGGTTCGCGAACAGTGTGGCAGTACTATCCAGCTAAAGGTGAAAATGATGCGTGTCCACCCGAGCCTAATGGTATGGTGTCTTTACTCAAAAGTGAGACTCATTATCCCAGCAACACAACCCATAGCGAGCAGCCTCGTCAAACCCTGCAGCGTTATATTAAACTATCAAAATTGAATCGTTCCAGCGCTTATGCTGAAGCCGATTATTTTGTGCTGCTTAGTGAACAGCAACTTCCAGATAAAAAAGTACATTTTAGCTACCATAATGACGTTAAAAAACCACTACACTATGGCCGCATCAAACAGGAACTGCAGGAAGTTAATGGCTACCAACGCTCTACTGAGCTGAGCTATGAATTTGGTGACACAACACTGATGACCTCGAGTACCTTAACCACCCATGATGGTTTGACACTCAGCGCCAGCGAGACGATTCGTTATCAGGATGGCCAAGTAATCGAAAAAATAAATGCCGAGGGCGTTGTATCCAGAGCTAATTACGATGAGTTAGGACGAGTCATTCAAGATATTTTTGCGCCTAATACTGAGTATGAAGCTATTACCCGATATAAGTATAGTGTTAATTCAGGTAATAATAGCATCACAACTATTGACCCTAAAGGAAATAAGCAGACCCAACATTTTAACAATGCCGGTAAATTGATCCGCCTCGAAATGAGTGATGTACAAAGTGCTCTCAGGATAGTCAAGCGCTGTGAGTATGATTCCTTTGGTCTACTAGTCACTCAACATGAAACGGATTATTTACACGATAGTGTCCCTTTAACTTTGACTACAAAGTTTGAATACGATATGCACGGTGAGGTCAGCAAGATTGTTCACCCCGATGGACGAATTGAGTTAATCGAGCAGGATCTAGTCAAGCTCATAACTTACTACCGCGTACCCGGACTGATGAGCACAGTTACCCGCTACAACCTTAGCGGCCAAGAGGTATACAAGGAAACTCAGGATGCTGATGACTATACACTGGCTCTGACAAAATACGCATATGACGGCTTCGGTAATCTGCTAAGCACCGAAGATACCAAAGGGCGTGTCACTCGCATGAGCTATGACAAGAGTGACCGTCTGTTAAGGATAGATAAAACCATCGCTGGTGAATTAGTATCCCAACAGATGTACTATGCCAACTTTACTACAGATACCTTAGTCACCAAGATGCAGGTAAATGGTATCGAGCTTGGCAGACGTGAGTATGATGGCCTAGCCCGCCTCACTCACGAACAATCTAGTGCTGCAGGGACGCAGCGTTTCAGTTATCCCCAGCATTCCCTCATGCCGACTCAAACAACAACCGCCTTGGGTAATAACATAACCATGGTGAATAATGCCTATCTACAGGTGATGACACAACGCGCAGGGCAGGAAGAGACCACTGGTAGCCATTACACCTATGATAAGCTCACGGGCCAACTATTAGAGGATGCTAATCAGTACACTCAACGGGCTTGCCAATATAATTGTCTGGGGCAATTGATTCTCGAGAGCGTGCAATATATCGATGGTACAAAGCAGAAAGCGAATTACAGCTATTCATTACAGGGTCAGCTCTTAAGTAAAACAGACTTTTTCGGTGTAGAAACAACTTATCATTATGATGAGTTTGGGCGGATACAACATGTGGTGACTGGGAGGAGCGAAACAGTTTTGAGTTATGACGCCTTTAGTCGTCCAATTAAGTTTGAGACTGGAGACGGAAGCAATAAGGTTGAAATTATGCTTACGCTCAATGCTCTGGGCTTGGAAGGATTTAGACGTGTACTGCTCAACGATACCGAGGCTTTTACCCTAGAGCAAGTGTTTAATCAAGACCTAAAAATAGTCGAAAAAATACACCAAGAGCAAGGACAAACTACTATAGAGACTATGACTTACGATGATCTGCATCGCTTGGTAGAATACCGCTGTGATGGGCCCAATCATCCTAATGATGAACTGGGACATAGCATATTGGCCCAGCACTTTAGCTATGATCTGTTTGGTAATATTACTGAAGTTAACAGCGAGTTAGTCGATAAGGAAGGAAATCCGGGTATTAATCGAGCACAACATATATACGATAAAAATAGTCCAGTTAGATTACTTACTATCACCAATACTCACCCTAATTATCCCCCAAAGCTGGTATTTAACTATGATACCGCTGGTAACCTATTGCTAGACGATCAAGGACGCGAATATCGCTACAATGAACTAGGACAAATAGCCCAAGTTGCAAAAGACGGCGAGATTATATCTGAGTACTACTATAACTCCATTGATGAGGTAGTTTGTCAACGCAATGAAACGGCACTAATTCATCTCTATTACCAAGGTGATGCCTTAGTTAATGAATTGTGCAATGGTATGAGCAGCCACTATCACAGTGTTGCTGGGGCGGCAACCTCTCGCACTGTGCACAATCAATATGAAGATATCCAGACGAAGCAAATGCTAATACACAATGCCCAAGGCAGTGTGCTTGCCAGCGTGACAGCAAATGCTGAAAGTACCAGCGACTATGCCACGCGCCAATATACCGCTTATGGACAAGGATAATTCGATGAAACCAGTCGTATTTAAATTACCCACAAAACTCTATCGCCCTACCATACTGGGCCAGCAACCCAATCTTTCCAGACGACAATTCGTACTGGGTTCCTCAGCCTTAGCTGTTAGTGTAGGTATGTCTCTGCCCCTGTTCTCGCCTCTGCTGCAAGCGGCGCAGGAGGGGAGAGCATCACATGGAGCCACCAACCCTTTATTAGCCAACTCCCTTGGTTTTAACGGTGAGCGAAAAGACCCACTTACCGGATTGTACCATCTGGGCAAAGGCTATCGAGCCTATAATCCAGTACTGATGAGGTTTCATGCCTGCGACAACATGAGTCCTTTTGGCAAAGGCGGTATCAATAGCTACGCCTATTGCTTAGGTGATCCAATCAATCTTAAGGACCCTAGCGGACACTTTGCTCTTATGTCACTGTTAATGGGAGCGATTGTCGGAGCTGCTGTAGGGGCCGCAATTTCGGCAACAGCAGAGGGCATCCGAGCAGGGGTGACCAATACCGGGTTTGATTGGAAACAGGTGGGTATTGGGGCTGCTCTGGGGGCGATTAGTGGTGGATTTGGCGCAGCTGCTCAGGGAATGAAGACGGGAATTCAGGCTGGTTTGGCCGTGGCAGACTCAATAGTGTCGGGTGCGGTTGACTTTGGTCTAAATATGGCTGCGGGAAGCAGTACCAAAGACGCGGGCATCAATGCAGGAATTGGGGCAGTGATAGGTTTAGTTACATTTGGTATAAGTCTGAGTTATACAAGTAAAGCAGCCACATATAGAAGTAGAAGTCTCTACGGCCGTGATAAAGTAAACACCAAAAAACTGCATAGTCGAGAATATCAGAGAAGAAGGTTGTACGGTGAACACTGGCATCAGGTAAATATAGATAACCGTAGGATTTTATGGGGGGCGGATACGGTGACTAGTCATGGCGATGTTACTCGGAATCCCATACAGCAAATTGCACGCCGTAATTCTAGATCAGATGTACATATTTACACTGGGGCACATGGTGTGGATGATGGTGAAAATTGGATGTGGCAGTTAAGGTGGCCAGATTTAGATGAGTTACATTTCTATATAGAGGATACAGTCTTCAAGTCGCGTTCTTCATCATACATGCCGCGTAGACGAGTGTATCTACATGATATGGCTGGCATCAATAAACATGAGTTTACTGCTCACTTATCTCGTCAAGGGCATCATGTTCAAGCTTATTGCTTCGGTCGTAACGATAGTTGTCTGCTTGAGTATTTTAATTTAGAACCTGTTACGAGTTTTATGCGCTCGTAGGGAGTGAATCTATGGTGACTTCGACCGGTTGAATACACAAATCCTGTTATCACCTGACATCGGCCTAAAGTCGGTGTCTTTTAGGTTGTATTATTAAAGTGATAAAGATATAACAAAAGGCTTTCTTGATAGATCAAGATCTAAATAGTTGATCCTAATTATACTTCACTTTCTGTACTCCGTGTCCACAGCTAGGAAAGGGTGAGACATTATCGGCTTTGTTACTTATGAGGTGATGATATCACCCCTAACTAAGTGACCAAATTCACTATCCCACTACAGTCTGTCGCGAAATATTGGTGTGGCATGTCAGAAGTTGTATGGCTCAAATCAACAGTGGAAACAGCGATATGGTTATCACTAGCGTTTTCTCTCAGAAACGGCTATGTATCTGGTAAAGTAGTTGCTAGGGGCGTTGTTGCCTAAATCAGTTGAACCTTTTCCAAGTCCTGCGATCTGATCCTTTGTGATGGTAAGAGCGGTGGTGACATGGGGAAAACGAAAAAGAAGATAACTAACTGGGTGGAGTACAATAAGGCTCTGTGCAAGCGTGGTTCGGTTACGTCCTGGATAGACGACTGCATGGCAATGCAAAACCCACCATGGTAAGCGTGGTAGAGGCTTCCAGTACTCAGATACAGCGATTGAAACTGCTTTGATGATTAAGGGCATCTTCTCTCTGCCATTACTTGCACTTCAAGGCTTTATCGATTCGATCTTTGAACTATTGGATGTACCGCTGACGTCCCCTGACTACACCTGTATCAGTAAAGAGGGGCTATTCGCCATATTGCCATTGACTCAACTGGCCTCAAAGTCTTTGGTAAGGGTGAATGGAAAGTGAAAAAGCATGGTGCAGATAAACGCAGAACATGGCGCAAACTACACTTAGCTGTTGATTAGATACTCACGAGGTGATTAGTGCGGAAGTCAGCCTCGTCAATGTTGGCGATAGTGAAGTGCTACCTACGTTGCTCAACCCACTACGCAGAAAGGTCACTGCTGCATCTGCCGATGGAGCATATGACACCAAAAATTGCCACGAGACTTTGAAAAAGAAAGGTTGTACCCCGTCGATAGCGCCTCGAAAGAATGCAGCACTTTGGGAAGATGGGCATCCCAGAAACGGAGCAGTAACCGCTCTGAAAAATGGAACAATAGCGGAGTGGAAAGCCCAATCTGGTTATCACTATCGCTGAATATCTGAGACTGCAATGTCCCGATATAAAGGACTAACAAGCGGTAGACTGAGCTTGAGATGTTACAACGCTCAAGTGGGCGAAATCATGGCGAATGTTAAAGCTATAAACAAAGTCATAGGACTAGGTATGCCCGTCAGAAGCTAACGGCTAGTCATATATAGTGTTATTGTTCTTCAAGCTGATTTGATCAACAACGCCACTCGGAATCATCAATGCAAAGAAATGTGGCAACTATTAAAACGGGTTCGAAATTTTATGGATAACGTTTCACCGTTTCCCGGCGGTGGTCATGGACTACAAAAAGTGAAGCATAATTAGGATCAGTTATTTAGGTCTTTTTACTTAACAGTAAAACATATGGAGAGGGGAGTACTTATCTGCAGAGTTTTTCTTCTTTTAATTCAGATGAATACCATTACTAGTACGTCATTCAATCGAAGTCTATGTCAGAAATAGATTACGATTATTGCCGAAGAGTTCTCATTTTTATCCTTGGTTAGTTTTGTTTTAATAATCACGTCCTCAAAGAGAGGAACCAAAACACTAATTATTAAGGTAACAAAAATGAACTTTAAAAAAGCAGCTATCATCGCAGCGTTTGCGATCTCATCTAACGCTATGGCAAATCCATCAGTAACAGCAATTTGGGCTGGTGTAGTTCCTGGCAGTTCTACAGGCGATGTAATCAAAATTACTGGTCTAAATGGTAGTGCTGTCGAGCAAGGTGAGTTATATGTCAATGCAGACGGTACTTTTGCTTCTAGCCAAGTTAGACTTGAGGCTCGTAAGATTGACACTAACGAGTTGCATGCCGCACAGTGGACAGTTACTAACACTACTGTTGCATATTCTACCTCAGGTGCGACTGGAGCAAATCTGGATATTTATTTAGATGGTACAAGCTGGATTGATGGCCCTGTGAATGCTGCATCGTTTGATCTCACTTTAGTTCAAACTAAGGCACTTGATGTTGTGCCTGGTGAAGCCGTTAATGCTCAAGTAACTCTTGTGGCTTCTGCTGTTCTATAATAAACGATGGTTTTTCTATAAGCAGCTCGTTTGAGCTGCTTTTATTGTTGGAAGCATTATGTTTCGTATGATTTTTTTAGCTAGAACATTACCTTTATTTGTCCTATGTATAACTTTTTTTTCTACTGTTAATGCAGCAGTGATAACTAAGCAACTGCACGTATCTACTGTAATAGACAAAAAAAAATTCCATTCACAAAATTTTACCAAATTGGAGTTTTTTCCGAATAATTTAACTGCTTTTTATAATAAAGGAATAGATACTTTCCATCCGTTACAGACGTCACTATATATAGAAACGGATATCCCTGATAACCAAGTCAATACTAGTTATCAGATCATTCTTACTGATAATCAGTCACAATGTCATACTGCGGCTGAGAGTGTTTTAGAGTTATCCGATAAGTTTGTTGATGTAGAGATTGATGGTAAAAATCTAGCTATTAATGAAGGTATTCAAGTTGGTGATTTTAAATCCAGCAAGAATGATTTTAAACACTCTATTCATGATTTTAAATTACTTTTCGCACCTTTGCCGGAAGTAACGCAGTTCGATGATTATTTATTACGTTGTAGTGGGAGCATTTCAGTTAGACTGGAATTTACAATATGAAAAAGAAACCATTAGCACTTATTATTTCAGCGCTTGTTGTATCTTCACTACCAGTGCAAGCGAATATTCCTGAATCTTTCAAAAGCTTATATTCTTTTAAAGACAAAAAAGTCCGATTTAGTACGCTTAATGATAGAGAAGATAGTTATATTCTACTTGCGACTAACTATGATTCAGTAAGATTACCTGATCAAAGTAAAGATGATGCTAAACATCAATTAAAGTTCTACTTAGAGGAAAGTAATATCAAACCAGAAGTAATTACCATGCTCATCAAAGATCTTGAGCAAGGTGTTAGTTCTGATAAATCTTGCCGCGGAAAACTCTCTGAGTGTGTTGTGGTGCCGGAAGTTTACTCTTTCGTGTATGACTATGATGAGAACTACCTGCGACTATTTGTTAATGCTAAACTTTTTAATAACAATAAGAATAATGTTGAAAAGGATTATGCGACTGCAAAAAATGAATCTAATGCACTGATTAACAGCAATGATATCTATTTTAGTCACTATAATGATCAAGATACTAACTACACGATCAATAACAGATCTTTATTAGGTTTGCCTTTAGGTCATGTAACGGCTGATCTTTCCTATTCGAATAGTCAGTCATCTAAAGGCATGGAAATCAAAGAGCTGTCATATGATGCGAGCATAGAAGATGTACGCTTATACTTGGGTAAATTTAAAAATGGTGTTAGGTTTAATGCGACTGACTTTTTGTCGACGAATACTCGTTATCAGCAGACATCGGCTAACTTTGGTAGTTCAAAAAACCTCTTGATTGGTGACCGTGGTGCTTATGAACAGTTGTTTTATTATGCGCCAGCAAGTGGTGAGTTAGTCATCTATCGTGATGATCGTATTATTAAGCAGCTTAATATTAGCGAAGGGCAAGGCTCTATCAGCTATAGTGATTTACCATCAGGGCGTTATCAAGTTCGTGTCGATGTTGTTGTTGCTGGGCAGGTGATTTCATCAGAAGTAGTGCAAATATACAATAGCTCTCGAGACACATTAGCGGTGGGTGATATTGATTACCTAATTAGTGCGGGCGTATTTGATGGTAACAGTTATGGCCAATCTAGTTATGCTGACCATTTTGAAAATAAAGGTTTTACTAAAGGTTTAGTTGCTGCTCGCTTACTCAATCCATTGGTGATCGGTGTAGGTGGTTTATACTCTGATAGTGAATGGGCGGCCACAGTCGGTACACAATTTTATCTACCGTATCAGTTTACTTTAGATATGAAACTAAATTATTTTAACCATGGAAGCCATCATTTTGACAGCAGCATTGGTAATGGTTTTCTGTCACTAAGACATGAAGATTTTTCTATTGGCAGTGATGAAGGCAAACTTGCTCAGTTTATTTATGCAGATGGTGAATACAGTCGTACTAGCTTAAGTGGCAACTACCGTTTTAGTAACGGCATTTATGCGTACTCGATCCTCTCAAAAGGTAAGCAGACGATGTTGGATAGCATTGGTATGAGCCAAGATAGCTACTCCTACTGGTCAGCAACATCAGGAGTGAGTATCCCACTGAAACATGGTCTAAACTTAAGTTTGTCAGTGAATTATCAAGACAGTAATAACAACTTTAACACCTCCATGAACTTATCTGTACCTCTTGGATCTGGTTATTCATCAAACAGTATGTTGGCACTCAATAATGATAATCTGAATCAGGTTAGAAATAGCTTGAATAAAACCGATGTTTTTAAGAGTAAAGAAATCAATTCTGACCTTTCTGTTTCACAAAACTATTACGCGAGAGAAAAAGATAAAAATACAATTGATGCCGCATTATCTGCAAACACTAAACAAGATCATTGGCAAGGTAGTGTTCACGCTTACGCAGATTCGACAGGACAAAGAAGAGGGGTATCAGGACGTTTATCCAGTAACCAAGTTTTCGATGGTAACTCAATAGCATTTACCTCGAATAAAGCGGATGCGTATGGTGCTATTGAACTTAATAGTTCCTTAGCCGAGCAAGATACTTATGGTTACGTTACTGTACGTAAAAATGGTAAGTTACAAAATAAATCGTTTATTTATGATGATAAAACCTTGTATCCACTCAATAGTTATAACGAATATGACATTAATATTGATACAGAAAGTGTCTCACTTATCAACCTTGGTGATAAAAGAATAAATGAATTTGTCAAACCAGGCAGTGTTGTAAAATTAAAACCTAACTTAAGAAACATATTTTCTTTTGTTAGCTCATTTGAAGATGTTATGGGTAACAAAGTTAAAGATCTCGTTTGCAAAGGCTCTGGCTGTCATCAAATACAAAAAATCACCGATGGTGTATTTCAAGTGTCTTTGATGGACGGTTTAGATTTTGAATTATATTCAGGAGATAACACCTGTATTATTCCAGAAAGTAAAGTCTCACATGATGTACTTAACTTTGGTCGAAATCATTGTGTACCAAATATAAAATCTATGGAATATATATTAGTTAATATTGATGATAAGGAAAAAGCATTATACTTTATTGGTTTATTCGATACTAAATTTAGTATCGATGAAATCTCTAGCGCAATGAAGAAAAATAGTATGACTTCGATTGTTAAAAATATTGGTAAATACAAAGCTGTTTACGTCCTTGCGGGAGAGTCTGGACTAGACTACGCTAAACTTGGTCTTGATAATGACGTGTTAGATATTGTAAACGTTAAAGATATCCAAGCACTATCAATTAGAGAACTTAGTCTATCTGCAATTAGGAGTAGTAACTAATGATGAAAAAAATAATCTTAGCCAGTGTTTTACTGTTTAGCTCATTGGCTAATGCTTTAACGATTGATACAATGTATTTAGTTTCTGATAGCCGTGGAAATGGTGTGATTTCATTAACTAACGACCTTGAACAAACTAACTTTGTTAATACTTATGTCTATGAGTTAATGACGGATGAACAAGGTAATATTGTTAGAACTCAGTATGCTGAAGAGAATATTGATGATTGGAAACTCATCACCACGGCACCAAAACTGATCATTGAGCCTGGGGTTAGTAAGGATATCGGTATCCGAGCGTTGTGTGACCCTGAAAGGTGTGCCCGTGATAAAGACCTTATGTTCTCTATTGCTTTTGAACCATCACCTTATTTTGAGGAGGGGGAATCACAGCAATCGTTCGTCACTATTAACTATGGTTATGCTTCGTTATTTGTTATCCCTACGACTCAACCTAAGATCAGTTACACATTAACTAATCAAGGTGATTACTTACTCGCTAAAAATACTGGGAATACGATATTAAATCTAGTGATTGATCAGTGCACTTCTACGGTAAAAAATAATTGTCGTATAACAGAGCGTCTAGTGGCTGGAAGAGAACGACAAATTAAATTGCCTGATCATTTTAAACGCAATGTTGTTGATGTTAATATTTATAACCATGATGAATCTTATAAAAATAAGCAATCATTGAGCTTAACTAAATAAATAAGTTAGTTTAGGAAATATTATGAAAATTTATCGGAACATCATTTTATTGTCGTTTATTTGTTTGCCTTTCTTTACTCAGGCGGCATCGATGAGAGGCACAATAACTGACAATAAACTGGATTGGATTGGTGCTATGAAAATATCCGGTGGCAACTTTTATACTCCAACCGATTGGGATATTATTCATAACCTTGAAGGTACCCAACGCTGGACACCTGCTACTCATGCTGCGGCTACACCCGGACAGTTGAACCTGTCCGGCCCCAGCGGTTCTGTATCTGCAGCCATAAAAGTAGTCGGTCTTGAATATAATATGGGTGATTTAAAGCCTAATCAAAGTGGTAATGTAGGCAGTTGTGAAGTTTTGAGTATGAGTAACTCAACGGTGGCATTATTGGGTGAAAACTGCCGTTCAAACCTCGATTTTACTTATCCATCGAGAGTAAATCCCTTCTATTTCACTCGTCCAATCGTTGAGGTTAATGAAGCTGAGCTACTGAGCGGATTTGAAGGAATGGAAATGGGAAAATATATCGGCAGCGTATCTTTGGTTGCTCGTTATGAGTACTATACCAGCTCCGGTGCATTAACTTACAGTAACGTTCCTTATACCTTTGAAGTAGAGTTAGACTATCACCCCAGTTATTTAACCGCTGTTACTGTTTTAGGTAATGGGATAATTGAACCAGTATATAATACTCAAAAGAATACGATCTCTGGCTCAACAAGCTTTAATATCAATGCTAGTGGTTATTTCAATAACGGTATAAAATTATATTTTATAAATCGCGATTATACTCTAAATGGGCCAAATAAAATACCCTATTCGATACAGTGTCAAGGTGCTTGCTCGGCGAGTGATATTGTTAAAGAGGGTGTTTTACTCCACGAGCTGATTATTGTTTCAGAAGGGCAACGCAATATGACTAATATTAATTTTCTTCTAGACGTTGGTTACGAAAATATCCATAAAGATCAAGTGGAAGCGGGCAGTTACAATGACACTATTAGCATTGTGTTTGAGGAGAATCTATGAAATTTAAGCATTTGTTGATGATTAATATAATCTCCCTCATTGTATTGACTTTAGCTGCCTTTCATTTAAGAGCCGAAAGCCAAAGCAATCATTTTTACGCTGGATCGTCGATTCATTATAATGTGAATGATAAAGACCATGATTTGACTGAGAAACTTGGGGCAAGTATAAGAGCGGGTTACTTATTTACCCCGAATTGGAGCATAGAAAGTAGCTATAGTAGCTATGGTCGAAATGTAGATGGTGACAATGTGTATGCTTATCAACTTAAAGGGCTTTATCTACATCAGCTTGATTCCGATTTTACCTTATATACAGGTATTGGCGGTTATGTCTATGATTCTAAAATCAATCCTAGCGCCGTGATTGGTGTTAAAAAACAATTAGACAAAAAACTTAGTGCTCAGTTTAGTTACGAATACCTGTATAAAGGCCATGGTGATGATGATATCTACTCATTATCAGTGGGCATGAATTTTTATTTTTAATATCAATAATATTGACGATTTTAAGGAAAATTATGTTAAAAAAATTTTGGCTTCCTATTCTTTTAGGAACAATGTCACCAAATGTTTTTGCTAGTGAAGCACCTCAACCTTCTGGTTATGCAAAAGGTTTTTGGTTAGGTATTGGTAGTGGTGTTGTGATTCGAGAAAACAGCCCAGAGCTAGCCAATGAAAATCATTATGGCCCAACAGGTAAAATAGAATTTGGTTACCAGTTCCATGATAATGCATCATTATATTCTAGCTATGATTATATGGATGTAGTAAGTGAAAACAAAATACACATCGGCGTATTAGGACTAAAAGCGAACTATTTTTTAACGGATAATCTATCCGCTTTCGCCAATGTCGGTATGAGTCATTATCTTGCCGATGATCATAATGAATTGCATGAATCTTATAGTTATGGTGGCGTGGTTGGTGCTGGCCTTGAATACACCATATCGAAACGCTTCGCGACCAAAGTGGGTTATAACTATTATGACAATATTAAACTTGCTTCAGGTAATGATACACACTTACATCAAGTCTATTTAGGTATCGCTTACAAGTTTGGTCAACAAGATCAGATAGCCGTTCAAGAAGTGATTGTGCCGCAAATAGAATATATTGAGAAAATTAAAACCGAAGAGGTCGTACAATTAGTAAGAACAAATTATGTGATTACCTTCCCCCTAGGTCAATCTAGGGTTGTTCATAACAGTGCAGCAGAGTTCCACCTACAAGAAGTAGCTGAGTTAATGAAGACGATGCCTGAACTTAAAGCAGAGTTGACGGGCCGCGCCGATAAAACCGGTGGATATGCCATTAATGAACGTATCTCCGCTGAACGTGCGAAAAATATCTACCACTATTTAGTAAGTCAAGACATTGATCCTGAAAGATTATTTTGGTCAGCGGTTTCTTATCATAATCCGATTACTGAAGGCAATAATGCAGTAGAACGCTCGGTAGAAATTCAACTTAAATAAACGTCTTATCTAGATAAAGCCTATGGAATTGATTTTCATAGGCTTTCATTGTTATCCCTAAACCACCGCCTTGGGCGGTGGTGATTGAACTTTGGGGCTATTGCCCGAAGAAGTGCCCATGTTAGAAGTAAACCTCTTATTCACCACAAGTAAGAGGAAACAAAAAACATGGGCGACTACAGAAGTTCATCACATGTCCATTGGCGTTGTAAATACCACATAGTTTGGACGCCGAAATACAGATTCAAGATCTTGCAAGGTAATGTAGGTAAGGAGCTTTATCGCTTAATCTATATTTTATGCAATATGAAAGATTGTGATGTTTTGGAACTAAATGTTCAACATGGATCATGCTCATCACGATTGTAAGAGCCTCGAAGTGTTTTGCCATCAATTGCAATAACTTGACCTTCAGTAAGGGTGTGTATTGATGATATCCAGTTAATGAAGCACTCATGAAACTGCTCGGGTTCAATCGTAGATATTATTCGAGCAATCGTGTCATCAGCAGGTACACCATGCAAAACAGGTCATTGCGCTGAAACCAATCATGATGACCGAGAATGTATTCACGGATATCAAACCAGCCTTTCGCACCAGCAATCACCGCACATAGCGAGCCCAAAAGGACTTCGAGCAGGCAATAAGTGACCTTTGGGCTTTGGCGTTGATCGTTTGAAAATGTTCTTTGAAGTGGTCGATGTGCATAATGCTTTCCCTAAAAAGAGAGTATAAGATCACAGCTAAATGTGATCGTTAAATCGATCATTAATTTGATTAAAAAACGTTCGCGATGTCCCCTGGGGGTATAACCAGCTTTTTTGGCTTGATCATCCCATACTCGGCTGTGTCCAAATGGGCCACTAGTATAGATATCGTTTGGCATGCTACTTAGATTAAGCATTTTCTTAACTCTCGGATAGTAAATGCTATTCATTTCGTCATAATCGACACTACCTTTAAAAATATCATCAAAATACAGCCTCTCTGGTTGGATCATGACTCCAGTAAAAATTACCGAGCCACCGCCTACACAGGCTCCACGCCATATAGTGATGTTTTTATACTCAGTTGCATCAAGTACGCCGCCAAATGAATCCATATAAGCAGTGTGGCCTGGTATCATTTTCACTTTATTTTTAAACCAAAAAGCCCGCCCATCGGGGGTCATATCATCCGAAAATATTCCTCTAGTATCGGAATTTGGCCATTGAAACCTGCGTTCCAAAAGCGTGACCTCTTCACCCGCTTGGCTAAGTCTTAGTGCTGATATTGCACCGCCAAAACCAGAGCCAATAACCACGTTCTTCGAGTGTTGAGGTGGGATTGGTCGAGTATAAAATAGTTCCGGCACCATTAATTTGTACTTTGTATTTTTAAAAATAAAAGTGTGTGCAGGGTTTGATAGCAAGCTGCTGGTTGCGATAGTTCCGCTACCGAGCAAAAAAATATGACGACGAGAAATTTTTTTCATAAATATCGACCTTTTTATTGTGAATGATTTTAGCCAGAGTTTCCTTTGTCGTTAAGTAAATGAAAAAACAGCGAAAACTGAAATTGGCGAAGGCAAGTTAGGGTAAAGCGACAATTCAATCAGTGATAAAGGGTTTAAAAATAAGATTTCAGATATTTCTTATATAAAATAGTGAGTTATAGAAAATTCAGATTTTTTGTGGGGGAGGCTGTGTGGGCTTGTAGGTTTTTTCTTATTTTTTTTGTGAATTATTGACAGAAAATGGATGTCATACCATTCTCAAAGTGGGTAGGAAAAATGAAGAGGGATTAGTGATGGGTATTAAGCTTAATAGCAAATGGATGGTTTTAATCGCTACTTGTGGTCTGATTATCGCTTATATGCCTTTTGGGCATAGTCGTAGTCACACTTCTGCTACCGTTAGTTTCACTGGCGTGGTTCCAGATATAAAGTGCGATGGTATAAAAAAATTATTACCAACATTTACGGTATTGGATACAAACAATGACGGTCGATTGACGGCAAGTGAGTTAACGGTGATTAAAAATCATGAGTTTTCGTCCGTTGATTTTGATGCAAGCGGATACATAAGCCCGATAGAGCTTAGCGTTTATAAAAAAAGAAATTGTTTGATGTAAGGCATTTATATCCAAACGATAGGTATTTCGATTTTTTCATACTCTCTGTTTTGATGAGAATATTTACCTAACTTGATGGCTTTGATGATCAACTTAGTATTGTTATGAATAACGATGTCATCTGTAAGTATATCGATTAAAGATATACTTACAGAGGTGACAGAGTTTGGGTTTAATCTTAGTGCGGGTTTAGATATGAGTAGGCTTTGGTACTTTTGTTTATATTTATTATCACAATGGTACTCTATGTTAATGAGATAATCGTTCATTGAAAAATTTGCAATAGATAGAAAGTTATCTTTATTAACATTTGATAAGCTTATCGAGCTTTTGTCGATTTTTATAGGTTTTCTATATGTATCAAAGTGTTTATTGTTAGTGTGCTCATAGCAATCCATTAAAAAACAAGATGCGATAATAATAATAGAGCTGAATAGATACTGCATGTTTACCTATCTTATATGTAACAACTTAATACATATGTATATCTACACAAGGTCTGCTAATTACTATACATTTACTTTACGCAGCAATCACATTGATAGATAAGTTTATTGATTTAAATATCCTTGAAGTATAATCTTGCTTGGTTTTTATAAAAACGAGATGTTTCCTCACATCCTGTAGGTTGAGGTTGCGATGCAATGAGAGAATTTTCTTACAGAGAGATGCTATGAAAAATATTATTCTAGTTGATGATCATCCGGTTGTTTTAGCGACGGTTAAAGGTATTGTTGAGAAAGAAGGTTACAAAATTGTTGATCAATTCAGTGATGGCCAAGCTGTACTCAAGAAGTTAAGAAATATAGATTATAAAGTTGATGCTATTATTTTAGATATCAGCTTGCCAGGTATGGATGGGTTAGAATTAACCCAAAAAATAAAGAACTATCTCCCTGAGGCAAAAATATTAATATTTACATCACAAAATTCAATCTATTTTGCACGTCGCTGTATGGAAGCCGGAGCAAATGGTTTTGTCTCGAAAAGTCAAGATGTTAAAGAAATTGGATTGGCTTTAAATACAGTGTTAAGAGGGTATAATTTTTTCCCAGATGGAGCATTAAGTACATTATCGAATAAAAAAATGGGTGATGATCCTTTGAGTATGTTATCTAAAAGGGAGTTTTTAGTTATGAAATTTTTAATCAATGGCAGTAATAATAATGAGATAGCAAGAGAGTTATCATTGAGTGAAAAAACCATTAGTACTTATAAAAAGAGAATATTCGATAAACTGGGTGTCAATCACGTTCTTGAACTGGCAGATTTTGCGAAGAGAAATGACGTATCATGAAAGAAGGCTTGTTAGCTGGCTTATTATTTTTATTAGCTTCTTTCTCATTAGAAAGTAATGGGAAAGTAATTCAACCTAATAAAGTAGAGGTAAGAAACACGAATGTGTTTCTTACTCAAAATGAAAAATATTATTTATCAAATAAAAAAACGTTAAGAGTTGGAGTCAACCTTCCTTCATTTATACCCTTTGATATCGTTGAGGAGGGGCAAGATAATATTTTGTATTCTGGTATAAGTTCAGAGGTTATTGCTATTATCTCTGATATTCTAGATATTGAGCTTGATTTTTATTTTTTTAAGACAAGGAATGAAGCAATAGCTGCTATCTTGAAAAATGAGATAGATTTAATTACATCATCGAATGGGTACGAATTACAGTTTGGGTTGATTTTATCAGAGATTTATTTCCCTGATAGACCGATTTTATTTCGGTCATCAAAAATTAATGAGATAAAAACCGTATCCGTTGCTTATGAGTATCTTGATTCTGAACGTCTTAGAAGTGTATTTCCTCATATAGAATTTTTTTTCTATCCATCAAGAGAAGAAGCGATAGCTGCTGCAGTTTTTGGAGAGGTAGATGCAGTTATCAATGATCTTCTCTCATTAAATCATTCATATAACAACCATTATATTGGTGACTTAAAATATCAAGAAGTGATCCAAGAGGTTGATAGCAAAGGTTTTGCCTTTTCTTTTGATGCAAATAATACAATGTTAAGAAATATATTTAATAAAGTTATCGCAAGTATTGATACTAACACTTTACAACTGATTGTGCATCGATGGAATGGCGGAGGAATTACTCCTCCAACTTTGAATGAGTTAGCTTATATCAAAGAAAATGTAGTAAATAAGTTTGGTCAAGATGAGATATCAGTTGTTGTGATGCCACATCAGGCACCTTTTAGTTATTTGGATGAATTTGACAATCCGCAGGGTATTCTCGTGGAGTTGTTAAACCTGTTTAACATATATACAGGTGTTAAAATAAATTTAATTGTTGAAAAAGAGTTGGATAATGCATTTTCTCTATTAAAAAATGGTCAAGTTGATTTGGTTGCTATCAATGAATCAAAATCTCGTCGAGAGCATTTTTTGATATCAGATGTTATATTGCGTAATCCTTTTGTTTATGTTACCCATAAGAATGTTATGTTACATGATATTGAAAGTGTAGTTACAACAAAAAATAGTATAATAAAAGAGATGATGGATTTATCTAATTACAAAAACATTCAAACAGATGGTTATTTAAGTGCTTTGACTAAAGTGGTCTCAGATAAAAAATCTACAGCGATCATGCCGATTTCTATTGCTAATTTTTATATTTATCAATACTTTTTTGAAGATTTAGAGGTTAACGGGATTAATTATGAACTACCAAATGCAAAAGTGGCTTTTGCTGCGTTAAACGACAATAAAGAGTTAATGGATTTTGTTAATGGACTATTAAGAGAGATACCTAAAGGGCAAATCGAAGTTATTGCAAATATGTGGAGAAAGAATGCAGTAGTTGCCAATAATACATGGAAAGATTATAAGTATACTGTATATACATTATCAATAAGTATGATTATTATACTGTTTTTAGTTATTATATATATTGTTCTAGCTCGGAAAGCTTTAAAGATTGAGCGTAACTTAAAAAATCAAAACTCAGAACAGTTGAATTTCCTTCAGGATATTGTTGATTCTATACCACATCCAATCTATTTTATGTCTGAAAATTTTAAAATAAAAGTATCTAATGAAGCATTTAAATCAATATTTAACTATCAGAATAGCCACTCCTTTTATTTTTTGAAAAGGTTAGGTTATCCCCAGTACTTAAAGTTAATAAGAAGGCATAAGGAAGTTATTCAATTAAATGAAAGTAGTGTAGAGGATTATACACTTTATATAGATAATCAAAAATATGTCATTTATCACTGGTTGAGAGCATACTCGGACATTAATGGTCATACATCTGGTGTGATTGGCGGTTGGCTAGATATCTCAGAAAGGGCTAAATTATTAGATGAGATTGAGGATGCTAAAATTGAAGCTGAATCAGCAAACTCAGCGAAGAGTTTATTCTTAGCAACGATGAGCCATGAAATAAGAACACCTATGAATGTGATTATAGGTGCACTAGATTTAGTTATTAATTATGACTATAGTTCAGATGAAAAAAATAAACATTTAAACATAGCATATGATTCAGCTAAAGATTTATTATCATTAATTGGCGACATACTTGATCTTAGTAAGATTGAGGCTAATGAGCTCAATATTATTCCTAAAGATGCAAATTTTAAAGATACGATAAGCTCTATTTTTAATATGTTCTATGGCTTAGCTAAACAGAAAAATGTCCGTCTAATAAAAAGCTATGATGATACTATTGAACCGTTTTTAATGTTTGATGATTTAAGGTTAAAACAAATTTTACTTAATGTCCTTAGTAATGCAGTTAAGTTTACTGATGAAGGCTCAATACAAATAAAATTTGTTAATCTTGGTGTTTTTGATAACCACCAAGAAATAAAAATAGTTATTAAAGATACAGGGATAGGTATTAAACAAGAGGAAGTTGATAAATTATTCAAAACTTTTTCTCAAACATCAAGTTCTTATAATAGAGGTGGAACTGGCCTTGGTTTAATGATTACTAAAAATCTATGTGAGTTAATGTCAGGTAAGATGGATTTAAGTAGTCAAGCTGACATTGGTACTACGGTATCAATGATATTTAAATTTCCGATTGTTGAAAATATAACCTTACTTTATAAAAATTCAGTCGAAGACAAGGATAAAGAAGAGCCGTTTGAAAAAAAGAAAATCTTACTTGTTGATGATCACCCAAGTAATCGTATCATTTTATCTAAACAAATCGAGCAGTTAGGGCATGAAGTATTAACTGCTTGTGATGGTTATGATGCTTTATCCGTGCTTGACAAAAATGTAGATATTAACGTTGTTATTACTGATTGTCATATGCCTGAAATGGATGGATATGAATTGACTCGAAATATTAGAGATCGATTTTTTTCTCGTAATAATCTAATTATTTTAGGCTTAACAGCCAATGCACAAGCTGATATTAAGGAAAAATGTCTTCTTGCTGGTATGGATGATTGTTTGTTTAAACCTTTAGATATTAAAGAGTTAGAAAGTCGAATTCATGTTAAATATAATGATAATGCCAATGCCAAAAAAGTTAAAGTATCTAAACCTAATCTGGTAATCAATAAGGATGTTCTGATTTATTTGATGAATGCAGGCGTTGATTTAACAGTAGTATTCGACGAGTTTGTGAAAACGACAAGTGTAGATTTGTCAAAATTATCTCAGTCAAATATATTAGAAGATCAAATGGAGCTTATACATCGTATAAAAAGTGCTTCGAATATGCTCGGCTTTCAAGGTATTATAAAAATTTGTTTATCGATAGAAAGCAAATATAAGTTAGAAGATAAAGACATCGAACATCTTCAATCTGAATTCAATGACGTTATTGTAGCGATGGGTGATTTTCTATCTTAGTCATAATTATAGTAAATTAAAAAGGACTAGAATGTTATTCTCAGTCCTTTTTCTATGTTAATTAATTATACCTAATCTGTATCTATTTTTTACTTTTAAACCTAATCAGGGATTTGTTGCGTAATTCAGACTAGAAACCAAAACGCCTAAAGTTGAGCAACTTTTATACAACATACTGAGTTTCAGGCATACCAAGTCCTGTAAGCTTGTTCAGCGCTTTAATCATTGCGTAAGTCTCACCAACCTGAGCGTTGTAATTTCGGAGGCTGAGTTTTCCACCCAACAACTGTTTCACTCGATACATTGCTGTCTCTGATAGCGAGCGTTTATGATAGCCATACCGCTTTTTCCACATATTGTTCGAGCCGTAAATCTTCTGACAACCTACCGCTAAATTGCGAGAATGCCCATGTTCCCAGAAGGCCGCCCCTTCTCGTGGCGGGATGAGTGGAACCGCTCGTTTGATTCGTATAGCATCATAGCAAACCTTTGTGTCATAAGCACCATCACCTGATATCTCAATGATTTTACGACGTGTCTGCTTTAGCAGTTCGCGGTATCAAATGAATCTGTGCTTAAGACTATTGCTAGCCTAACCTCAATATTCGTCGGGATTAGATTAGGTTCGTTTGTTCTTGGCTTGTTTTGGTCAAAAGCGAACGAGACAGGCGTGATTGTAGGAAGCATCACAAGTGTAGTCGCTGTTTTCATCGCGAGATATATGGATGTAGCTTGGCCTTGGTTTGCGCCGATAGGAACCTTCGTATTCTTAGTCTTTGGAGTGCTCGTCAGTTATCGGTGGGGTTTCGTTACTGAGGAACAGCAAACCTTTATTAGTAATCAAAAACATCTATTCGCTAAGCCAACGGCTAGCCATTATGGGTTGTTGGGGTTCGCTGCTGCGACCATTGCTGCTTGTACGGTTTTGCCTGATTGGCTTTATGCTGCATTGTCGTAACGGGTAAATTTATGCTGTCTATCTTTGATATTTATAAGATTGGTGTCGGGCCTTCGAGTTCCCATACCAATGGTCCTATGATTGCGGGTTACCATTTCACTCGCTTGATTAAATCTAATCTGGAAAAAGTTGTTCGTATTCAGGTGGATCTCTACGGTTCTCTGTCACTGACAGGCATTGGTCACCATACTGACCGTGCGACGATCCTGGGGTTGTTAGGTAATAAGCCAGACACTCTTAAAATCGCTTCTGCGAACCGAGCAATGCGTAAAGCAATTGATGAAGGCTTGTTATCTGTTGATGATCGTCATGAGATCAAGTTTAACTACCAGACAGATATGCTTTTTCATGGCGATAACTTACCATTGCATGAGAACGGTATGACGATCACTGCATTTGATGCTCAAGGTAAGCAGCTTGGGTTCGAAACATACTACTCCATTGGTGGTGGTTTTATTGCGACTGCTGATGAACTGCAAAATGGCAATCCTACAACTCCGGTTGAAGTAGAGTATCCGTTTGCAAGTGCTGATGAAATGTTGGCTCAGGCGGAGAAACATGGCATTAGCCTTGGCGGTATGATTCTTAGCAATGAGCAAGCGTTCCAAGATATGCCGGACATCGATAAGCGTGCCGACCAAATCTGGAGAGTGATGATCAGTTGTATGGAGCGTGGTTTCGAAACTGAAGGGATTTTGGAAGGTGGCTTGAACGTGACTCTTCGCGCCCCAAATCTACTGAAAAAGCTAGAAGCCAATACAGCGGTAGAGAACGATCCGATGGAAATCATGGATTGGATTAACCTGTTTGCCTTTGCGGTAAGTGAGGAGAATGCTGCGGGTGGCCAGGTCGTTACATCGCCAACTAATGGTGCGGCAGGCGTCATTCCTGCAGTACTGATGTACTACCATCGCTTTATTAAGTCACTTGATACCAAGCAATTGAAAGATTTCCTCGCCGTGTCAGGCGCTATTGGAATCCTGTATAAAACCAACGCATCGATTTCAGGTGCCGAAGTTGGATGTCAGGGTGAAGTCGGAGTTTCATCATCAATGGCGGCGGCAGGTCTGACAGCACTTCGAGGTGGTAGTAATGAACAGATTTGTATTGCTGCTGAGATTGCAATGGAGCACTCATTAGGTATGACATGTGACCCAATTGGTGGCTTGGTACAAGTGCCTTGTATCGAGCGCAATGCGATGGGAGCGATCAACGCCTCTCGTATGGCACTAAAACGCAATAGCAAATGTCTAATATCTTTAGATAAAGTCATTGAAACCATGTACCAAACCGGCAAAGACATGAATAGGAAGTATCGGGAAACATCATTAGGGGGGTTAGCACTAATTCATCTGTCTCCCCCTTGTAATTAAGGTGTAATGCTTGTCTGACATCTAAAAATTATAGTGGTGTGATCTGTACCGGAAAAACAGGACACTTAACTAACGGCTAAGCGACTTTCCCATACCTAAAGTTACCCGCGCTTTCCTAATTTAAGTGAACACTCTAAGTAACTTTTGTCCAGAAACGTGTTTCAGCGGATGGTCAAGTCTTTGTGATCATCGAGCGGTTCTGTCGTACCTTAATTACCAAGCGACTTTGTCATATGTTAACTCGCTACTGAATTTGTCGATGAGGTGAGGGGAGTTACGGGTCGTTTTTTCTGTAAGAAAGTTTCCTACAAAAAATTTAACTCCCAAATCCAATTATCACAAAAATATCAACTTATGGTTGCATTCGGCGATATCAACATATGGTTGTATTTTTTATAACTATCTGAAATATTGTAAAATATTAATATCAATTTATGGTTGTTGATACAACCATAATTAATCAGAGCCGCTTTTGCGGCTCTGATTAATTATGCCCCTCACTACGAAGAGTGTATCGCGCTGTTAAAAAGAAAATAATTGCCTAGCAAGAAAAAAGCCGCCAAAAATAGGCGGCTAAAAGTGTGCAAGCAAAGGTGTTGTTTAAGTCGAACCTGTCTTTCGCTACAAACAATAGACTGAAAAGGTGAGGTGCTCAACCCTGTCGTTCATGAAATGAGATTTGAAACAAGGTGCATATGTAATTATTGCATGTATAACTTGCATGGGTTCATTAGATATTCAGCTAGAACCACTTGGGGTCTCTGAGGTCAAGGCTTGGCGAGTGTAGGTAGTAGACGGTTTATAATAGATTATGCGGTTTTAAAATGTCAGCCAGCACCGAAATGGTTTTGGTACTGGCTGAGTTTTATCTAGATGTTGGTATCTTCAATCACGTCAAATAACCGTTCCACTCTTTGCTGTATGAGCATTGGGTACAACGTCTCTATTTAACCAATGGCTGATTACTTGCTGTAACGCATTTAATGACGTCGGTTTCTCTAAACGACCGTCCATCAGCTTGCTAATCATTTCTAGCTCACGTTCGCCAGATTCACCTGACAGCGCAATGATCGGAACCTGCGGAGAATGCGCCTTAATGATTTGGCTGGCTTCAAAACCATTCATAACTGGCATTTGAATATCCATCAAAATCAAATCGATGGAATTCGCTTTAAAGATTTCTACTGCATTTTCACCGTTGTTTGCCTGCAAGTTGTTAACACCAAGTTGGTTCAGATACATTTGAACTAGTGAGCGTTGTACTTCTTTATCGTCAACGATGAGCACCGTGGGTGCTTTGTTATTGGTTAGAAATGGCTTATCGATTGGTTGTATATCGTCAACGGTTCTTTGCTCGGTATTCGGTTTAGGTTGTTGCCAACTTTTGAAATCAGGAGTACGAAGCGAGTCGGCTTGGGGAGCATTGGGTACCATAGGAAAGTATAAGTGGAATTCCGTAAACTCCCCCAGTTTCGATTTGCATTCAACTCGGCCGCCAAAAGAGCGCATGACACGCTGGCAATAGCCGAGCCCCAGACCGCTGCCTCCGCTTTTTTGATAAGAGAAAAAGTCATCGAAAATCTTATAAGAAATGGCGTCGTCAATCCCCGGGCCTGTATCTCTGAAGATTAAAATATTTTCATAAGTACCGATTTGAGTTGTGATCTCAATTTGGCTATTTGGGTAGGAATCAAAATAATAAATTGCGTTACGAATCAAGTTGAAAATAACAAAGTTGAATAAGGTTTCATTAAGTTTTGCTACGAAGTCATCTTGTTGTGGTAAGTGAATTCGCTCAATTACTTTCTCGTTCTCAAAGCCATATTGACTGACCGCCTGATCAACGGCTTTGTGGATCGACGTCATCGTAATCGGTTCGTGTTCAGGTGAACTATCGCTGACCTCGCGCAAGATAATATCAATCAACTGCCGCCCACGTTGAATAGCCGCTTGGCCGTTCTCAATATCCTGTTTAATTTGTTGTGCGGGCGCTTGACTATCAATATGTTGCTTTAAAATTTCAAAATGCAATTGTACTTGAGCGAGCGGGTTACGCATTTCATGCGCAATTGAATTCGCTAATGCACGACTTTGGCAGACACGTCTATCCGCTTCAATAATACTTTGTATTCGGGTTAGCAAGGTTTGAAGTGCAGCGATTTCTTCATTAGAAAACATCTGATTATTGATTTTGTGTGGTGAGATTAATAAATGTGTGACCAATTTGCTGTGGCCAAACAGTGGCATAACCAACGCAGTATTGTTTGAGCTCATTTTGTCATAAAGGGCTTTGATCGAGTTTTTTGCCGCGGTTTTGTTGTCTAATTTTTCAAACAATTCATCAAACACTAGTGCGGTTTGTTTGGATGAAAGGTAACGTTCGTAGACGGTTTCGTTATAGTTACTATTAACGAACTGCAGCTTATCATCGGCGATGTATAATAACTGGCCTAAACGGCGCATCGCATCATCAATTGACCGCTTGAAATCGTCTTCCAAAGCGAGAATTTGCTCTACAGGAGTCTGCTGATTGCCGTAAATGAGTAAAGAGGCGTAACGGCTCAAGCGTTTGTAGAGTGGATTCCAAGTAATACCAATAAGTGCACAGAGTGGTATTGCAATCAGCCATTGGTTGCTGTCGGTGAGAGGGATGAAGATTGTGCCGAGCGGTATGAATAAAACCCCACATACTAACGCAGTATTGAGACACAGGTAAGCAAGGTATTTCACACTGTAGAAGCGTGAAGTGATAAGAGCATAGCCAACAAACATCATTTCGCTGATGGAGAGTGCCGGAGGTAGCCAAGAGAGTGAGAAATCTTGAAAGAAAAAGGTGATTCCTATGTGGATAACTAGTGTTGAAAGCATGTATACCAATATACCTGCAATAATATAATTGGTTTTGGCCAGTGCTAACTTACTACTATTGGTTCGCATTACGACCAAGTTAAATAACGTCAGTATCACTGAACATAGCATGGCATTAAAGAAGTAAGGTGTATGGGGCCCAAATTCAATGACAAACTCGCTCGGTCCGACAATATCAACATGTTTCACTGTGAGGTTAGATTGCAAGTTAATAAGTACGGAGTAGGCCGCTATAGTAATAAATATCAGCCGTTGCCAAAGGTGTACTTTGCCTTTTCTTTGTTCGGCAGAGAGCTGACATGAGAAATAGTAAGCAAAAACAAATGCAAGGGATGCAGAAATATTGGCAATTTCTGCCATAAAGATTGCTCTATTTACACCAAGCTCAACTAGCCAATCAGTATGGAAATATGCATTACTTCCTATCCAAGCGATGATACACGAGGAATAAGCGATGTAGGAGGCGTGGTGTGTGCCAAAAATCACTTCATTTTTTTGTTTAAGACGATAGCAATAGTAAGTTAACCAAACGAGCACCATGGCTACTGCTGCGATAAGCGTTATCGCTTTGGGATAGAGAATTGGATCTAAGTTGAGGTTAAGCATACTCTTTCTCTTTCCTTTTGGTTAAATCGTACTTCCTACGCTGAGAAACTGCATGTCGATAGTCACGAAAATTGGTATCACTGAAAACCTTATCCATCCTTTCAATCATCCAGAATCCACGATAACTTTGTTTTCCGTTATTATTTAAGTCGTTATATCCAGAACGGAAATACGATTTTGGTTCGATAGTTTGATAAAAATTGAGTATGAAAGGTTGTTCGATAATGGTGAAACCAATTTTATACCCCATTTGATTTAGTATTTGGATGAGCTTTTTTTGAGCAAGGTAGAGAAAATAGAGCTTTTGTTGAGCGTTACCACTGACGGTTAAACGCAGCACTTCACAGACCGCTTGCGTACCAGTCAATTGTCGCCGAAATTGATGATCGAATTCTGGGAGAGAGTCGCATTTCGACAGTGCTGGTTTGAAAAGCTGTAATTCCATCAAAACATCGTAACTATGATCGGGTAAACAGAATTGCCACTGTTCGTTACTGAATTGCTGTGCGTAACTAAGCCAAGTCTGATTTACTGACCAATCTTGTACCAACATTGAAGCGACCAGTGTGGGAGATGCTTCGTTATTAGGATGCTTGAGTAAAACAAAGTGCTTCCCTTTTTGTGATAAGGACAATAAAGGCAGCATCTCGTACCACTTTTCGCCTTTAATAAATAGCTCAAGATTGCTCAAGGTGATCGCATCTTTGATGGGCATTTTTTGCGGGTGACTGGGCGTTGTGACCCAAAGTTCAGAATCCTCTATCTGGTCGATCAAAAAACCACGGTAGGCACAGTCTTTAAGTGGCAGTTCGATACGATGAGGAGCATCCGCTTCGATAGGGAATAGTGTTTTTATAGCCGCAATTTCGCATTCACACCAGAAATCTAGCCAATGCGAATAACACTCGCTGACGGCTTGCTCAAGATGTGCTATCTCTTCACCGAATGTATTCGGATAGCGCCGGATGAGCTCTCGGTAGTCCATCAATTCAAACAGTATTGAGAAGCTTTTATTGTGATGTTCAGGAAATAGGTTGAGTAATTGGTTTTTGCGGTGCTCTGTAAGGGCGCGGAAAAGATCAGCTCGTTGCTGTGGTTGATAAGTATTGATGACGAACTCTACCAGAGCCCGCTGTTTTTTTTCAATAGGCAGACTGTTTGTCAGCCGTGAGCCTAAAGATGATATTATTTTCATAGAGTTAACCTAGCCTAGGTTTATTTAATTATTTAATTATTTAATTATTTAATTATTTTTTATTAGTTTTATTAGATAGGCTCCAGTAAATGAGATTTTGATTTAGGAGGGTATTTGGCGTCACGTCAGTCAGTACCAGTAACCGCGATTTTATTTGTACCTAACATTCTAAGTACCAGTTGCATATCCGCAGCAAGTTTACTACTTGCACTTACCCTCCACAACAGCGTTTTATAATAAAAGCCTTCCGAAGAAGGCTTTATCTATATGGTTAATTTATCAATTATTATCGTATCAATAGCATCGGTACGCTTGATTCGGCTAAGAGCCGAGTGGTGTTACTGCCAACAAAAAACTGACGAAGTTTAGAGTGTCCAAACGCGCCCATGACGATCATGCCAAGTTGGTTTTGTTGTTGGTACTGAAGAATCGCCTTATGAACTTCGCCAGATAAGCACGCTTCCACAACGTGAATACCGTTCGCACATAATTTCTCGGCGGCAGCTTTAAACGCGCTCGCTTTATCGTGGTTATCTTCCACCATCACCAAATGGCACTCCAGCCCTTTTAGCAGCGGTGTTTTAATCGCTTTATCCACTAATTTCTGGCTAATTTCACTGCCATCAAAGGCTAATAGATAGCTTTGTGGTGGCGTAAAATCACCCGTTGCCACTAAGGTGTGCGACTTCATTGTACGCACGATACTCTCTAATTGAGATCCAACAGCCATGGCGTCGTTTTGGTGCACTTCACCTGATTTACCGACCACCAATACACGAATTTCGTTTTCAAGATCAAGCAAAGTTTCTAACAGGTTGCCGTGCTTTTGCAGTTTACGCACATCTTGTAAACCTTGTTCATGAGCTTTGGTTTCTAGCTCATTGAGTAACGCTTTACCGTGCCTTAAGGCCAGTTTAGAACGCTTTTCGTCTAGTTCAATAAGCTCTTTCAATAGCTGTTCTCGGCTGCCTAAACCGATGTTACCAGATAACTCACTTTCGGTTTGATTGGCCGCTTTATCAAGTACGTGCAGTAAGGTTAACGGTGCTTGTAAGCTTTTGGCGGCCCACACGCTTAAATTGGCGACCGACTGTGAATAAATCGATCCATCGATGCAAGCAATAATATTGGTCATAATCTGTTCCTTAATGTCCGCCCATCAGCTTTTCAACTTCTTCTGGCTTACCATGCACGCCGAATTTATCGACAATCGTTGCTGTTGCTTCATTCATACCGATGATGTTTACATCGGTCCCTTCGCGTCGGAATTTGATAACAGCACGATCTAGCGAAGAAACCGAAGTAATATCCCAAAAGTGCGCTGCAGAGAGGTCGATAGTGACACGCTCTAAGACCTCTTTGAAGTCAAACGCGTTCATAAATTGATCTGACGAAGCAAAGAAGACTTGCCCAACAACACGATAGGTACGCTCTTCTCCATTTTCAGAGAGTTCACTTTTAACCACCATGAAGCGGCCAATTTTGTTAGCAAAGAAGAGAGAAGCAAGCAGCACGCCGACACCGACACCGATCGCTAAGTTATGGGTTGCAACCACAACAACGACGGTCGCGATCATCACGATGCTGGTAGAAAGTGGGTGAGTTTTGAGATCCTTTACCGAACTCCAAGAGAAGGTCCCAATGGAAACCATGATCATTACCGCGACTAAAGCCGCCATCGGGATGAGCTTGAGCCAATCACTTAAAAACACCACCATGATGATCAGTAGAATACCGGCGCAAAAAGTAGAGAGCCTGCCGCGTCCGCCGGATTTAATGTTGATGATCGATTGACCAATCATCGCACAACCGGCCATGCCGCCAAGAAAGCCAGTGGCAATATTGGCGATACCTTGGCCTTTACATTCGCGATTTTTATCACTGCTGGTATCGGTTAAATCGTCAACAATGGTTGCTGTCATCATTGATTCTAATAAACCGACAACGGCCAATCCGGCTGAATAAGGAAATATAATCCATAAGGTTTCAAGGTTGAGCGGAACATCTGGCCATAAAAATATCGGTAAAGTATCTGGTAATTCACCCATATCGCCCACAGTGCGAATATCAATGCCAAAGCTGATAGCAATCAGAGTTAAGGCGATAATGCACACTAATGGCGAAGGTAGCAATTTGCCAATCACAGGAACGTAGGGGAATAGGTAGATAATCGCCAGCCCACCGAGTGTCATGGCGTAAACGTGCCATGTTACATTGGTCAGCTCTGGTAATTGCGCCATAAAAATCAGAATCGCCAGCGCGTTAACAAACCCCGTCACGACCGAACGTGATACAAAACGCATCAAATCGCCCAGTTTGAGGTAACCGGCCAGTATTTGTAGAACCCCGGTCAAAACAGTGGCTGCCAGTAGATATTGTAAGCCATGCTCTTTGACTAAAGTGACCATCAATAACGCCATTGCTCCAGTGGCTGCTGAGATCATGCCGGGTCGTCCACCGACAATTGAAATGATCACGGCAATACTGAATGAAGCGTAAAGGCCGATTTTAGGGTCTACACCTGCGATGATAGAAAAGGCTATTGCCTCAGGAACTAATGCTAACGCAACGACAGTGCCAGCTAGAACATCCCCTCGCACATTGGAAAACCAATCGCGCTTAATATTTTGTAGCATACTTGATCTCTAAAAAATGAAATAAAAAGGTGAGTTGTGAGAGGTAAAGATCAATCTAGGGCGGCGTAAGCAGCATTCGCAACGTCTCTTAGTTGATTTTTAAAATGTGATCCTAATCATTGATGTGGTATAGGTCAACCAAACGATCGTTATTTGTATTGCAGTAATCATTTCTCCCGTTATCACGCTGCTTTTCAAGCGTCGCCCGTTGTGCGCGAGGGTAGTTCTGGTGTTTGACTTCCACTCTTTTGATCCTTACACTAAAACACATTCGATATTCCATATGTATTGTTTATGTGCCGCAGTTTATCTTTTTATAAATCCTTGTCTGAAGAAACGAGGCTCAAATCCTTGCTGCTGATGAAGCACAAAGGGCTGTTGTGTGTGTGTGATTTAATGAATGCGTTGCAATTAAGTCAGCCAAAAGTGTCTCGTCATTTAGCTGAACTGAGAAAAAATGAGCTAGTGATTGATGAACGGCGCGGTAAGTGGGTGTACTACCAAATCAATCCTGAGCTGGAAAGTTGGATGGTGCAGATATTGGACATCACGCTGAGCCACAATACCGCATTGATTGCGCAAGAGCTAACGCGCATTGCTCACCCATCTTGTCAAAATGAATGAAATTTTAGCGTTGCTATTTCGCCATGGCTGTAAGTAGAAAGTTGTGTGCGGCTCCCTTTTTAGACTGACCGAGAGATGTGATGTATGAGTGAATTACCTGTCTGCGCAGAAGCCTCTGCAGCCGAAAAAATGAGTTTTCTCGATCGCTATCTAACCTTGTGGATTTTCCTTGCTATGGGGCTCGGGGTAGCGATCGGTGTCTTCTTTCCGCAAGTGGCGCAGTGGAATGAGAGCATGTCGGTCGGTTCGACCAATATTCCGCTGGCGATCGGTTTGATTTTGATGATGTATCCACCGCTGGCAAAAGTGAATTACGGCCTACTAGGTGAAGTGACTCGTGATAAACGCGCCATCACACTCTCTTTAGTGATGAACTGGATTATCGGGCCTATCTTGATGTTTGCATTGGCGATCATTTTCTTACGCGATTATCCCGGTTATATGGTCGGACTGATCTTAATTGGTCTGGCGCGTTGCATCGCGATGGTATTGGTGTGGAATGATATCAGCGGTGGGAACAAAGAGTACGGCGCAGCGTTGGTGGCGCTCAACAGTGCATTTCAAATTGTCACTTACAGTTTTATGGCGTGGCTATTTATTACTGTTTTGCCGCCGTATTTTGGGCTCGAGAGCTTTGTGGTTGATATTACCATTCTCGATATCGCAGAAAGTGTGCTGATTTATCTCGGTATCCCATTTTTAGCTGGCTTTTTAAGTCGCAAATGGTTGGTGGCCGCGAAAGGTGAGCAATGGTACAACGAGGAGTTTATTCCGCGTATTTCACCGATTACGCTGGTGGCACTACTAGCGACGATAGTTTTGATGTTCAGCCTGAAAGGCGAGATGATCATTGAGCTGCCGATGGATGTAATACGCGTTGCCATCCCTTTAGTGATTTATTTCTTAGTGATGTTTTTTGTCAGCTTTTTCATTGGTAAAAAACTGGGCATTCCTTACGATCAAAATGCCTCAATTGCTTTTACCTCATCAGGCAACAACTTTGAACTGGCGATTGCGGTCTCCATTGCCGTGTTCGGTTTAAATTCCGATCAAGCATTTGCGGGTGTGATTGGGCCCTTGGTTGAAGTGCCGGTGTTGATTGCTTTGGTCAACGTCGCGCTGCGTATGAAAAAGAAATACTAGCGCTCTCTGAGTCCGAACTTCAGGATATTTTTCTCATTAAATTTCATAACCGTAGACTGTTTTGAAAATGTGAAATGTTTGTGAATGAGTTAGAAACGTCATCTATGTTCTGCTACGCACGAACTCTTGATCCCAATGTTGTGATGCATCGGGGTATGATGGACGTATCAAAAATAGATCTATTGGGAAATCGATTGTAATCAAAATGCCACAAAAGCCCTGCAACATACCATCAGCTATTTTACTGCTCGCTTTAGCATTGTTCTCTAAAGTCAGCGGTAACTTTTATTTAGCGGTAGCTTTTCTATTGACAGCGATTTCTTTTTATATAATACATGTGCATATCCGCATATGCAGAGATAAGTAAAATGCTACCTCATCAGTTTTTTAAATTGCTGTCCGATGAAACGCGGGTGCGCTGTTTACTCATGATTGCACGTGAGCAACGAGTGTGTGTCGGCGAGTTGACACAAGCGTTAAATGAGAGCCAACCGAAAATTTCTCGCCATCTGGCTCTACTTCGTTCCAGTGGCGTGGTGGTTGATACAAGGCAAGGCCAATGGGTGTTTTATCGATTATCGGACCAACTACCCGGATGGATGAAAAAACAAATTCAAGGGCTGGTGGAATCCAACTGCCTGAAAAAAGAATACCAACAAGATATGCAAAGGCTGGCAGAGATGGAATCTCGCCCAGAATGCTGTGTTTAGAAGGGATAAAAGGAAATAAAGATGTCGATTAAAGTCGGAATTAACGGATTTGGCCGCATTGGTCGTTTAGCATTAAGGGCGTCATTTGATTGGCCAGAGATCGAATTTGTGCAAATTAACGACGTTGCGGGTGACGCGGCGACCTTGGCTCATTTACTCGAATTTGATTCAATACAAGGCCGTTGGCATCACGAAGTGAGTGCCAATGAGCAAGCGATGGTCATTACTGGCAAAGCGATTCGCACTTCACAACAAAAGGCGATCAGTGATGTCGATTGGTCTGGTTGTGATGTGGTCATCGAAGCCACGGGAAAACACCGCAAGTCTGAGCTTTTGAATCAGTATTTAGCACAAGGTGTCAAACGCGTGGTGGTATCGGCTCCGGTAAAAGAAGCGGGGATTGCCAATATCGTGGTTGGGGTCAATGACCACATCTTTGATCCACAAATACATCAGATTGTTACGGCCGCTTCTTGCACCACCAACTGCATTGCGCCTATCGTCAAAGTGATTCATGAGCAACTGGGTATTGAACACTCATCGTTTACGACCATTCACGACTTGACCAACACGCAAACCATTTTGGATGCACCGCATAAAGATCTACGCCGCGCTCGCGCGTGTGGTATGAGCCTTATCCCGACCACAACCGGTTCTGCGACAGCGATTGTGGAAATCTTCCCCGATCTGAAAGACAAAATTAACGGTCACGCGGTGCGTGTGCCGCTAGCCAATGCCTCGTTAACCGACATTATTTTTGATGTGAAACGCGATACCAGCGCGGAAGAAGTCAACGCGCTACTGAAAGCCGCTTCAGAAAATGAGCTCAAAGGCATTCTCGGTTTTGAAGCGCGCCCACTAGTGTCGATTGATTACAAAGGCGATCAACGCTCAACGATTGTCGACGCACTCTCGACCATGGTGGTGGGCAAGCGCATGGTGAAAATTTACGCTTGGTATGATAACGAAATGGGTTACGCAACGCGTACCGCAGAATTAGTACGCAAAGTCGGTTTGGCATAAAGGAGCAAAGAAATGACACATCCTACATGGGAACTGCCTGTTGCAGAAAACAGCGCTGGTTTGGTATTGACGCCTTGCCCGGGGACAAAAGATCTTCCTCTGGTTGAGAGTATTGAACAACTGAGATCTCAAGGTGTTACCGTTGTGGTGACGGCTCTAAGTCACGAAGAGATGCAAGAGAAAGGCGTTGGCGACTTGCCTAAAGTGGTTGAGCAAGCGGGGCTGCAATGGTTTCACGCCCCAATTGAAGATGATTGCGCGCCCGACCATCAGTTTCAAACGCATTGGCAAAGTATCTCCCCGTCACTTCATCAGGCGCTTGCCAAGGGAGATAAGATTGCCATGCATTGCATGGGTGGATCGGGTCGTACTGGTTTACTTGCTGCTCATTTATTGCTGGAGAAAGGTTGGGAACTGCAAAACATTATTACTCAAGTTCAATCATTAAGGCCGGGTGCGTTTACCAAAGATGTACAAGTTGAGTACATCAAACAATTTGTTAATCAATAACAGTCCCAAAGAGCTGCCTTAGGCGGCTCTTTTGCAAAGAGAGTGATTATGCTGTCTCAGCTCAACCAAAACGTTCGCCAGTACATGCTAGTGACTTTTAATTATTGGAATTTTACCGTCACTGACGGCGCGCTGCGCATGTTGGTGGTGTTGTATTTTTATGATTTGGGTTATTCGACCTTAGCGATTGCGTCTTTGTTTCTCTTTTATGAATTTTTTGGCGTGGTCACTAACCTGATTGGCGGTTGGCTTGGTGCGCGTTTAGGGCTGAATCGCACCATGAATATTGGCCTTGGCATGCAAATATTCGCGCTCTTGATGCTTGCTGTACCTGCTGCATGGTTAACCATTCCTTGGGTGATGGCGGCGCAGGCGTTATCGGGCATCGCCAAAGATCTCAATAAAATGAGTGCAAAAAGTGCGATCAAAACATTAGTCCCTGAAAATGCACAAGGGGCACTCTACAAGTGGATAGCCATTCTTACGGGTTCAAAAAACGCTCTAAAAGGGGCCGGCTTTTTTCTCGGTGGCGTCTTGCTCTCTTGGATCGGCTTTCAATATGCGGTAGCGGCTATGGCGGCGGTATTGCTGTTGGTTTTTATCGGCAGTTTGCTTAGCTTGCAAGCCGATATTGGCAAAGCCAAAACCAAACCGAAATTTTCAGAGATTTTCTCCAAATCGCGCAGCGTGAATATTTTATCGGCGGCTCGCCTATTTTTATTTGGCGCGCGAGACGTTTGGTTTGTGATTGCCTTACCCATTTATCTGGGCAGCGTTTTTGGTTGGGATCACAGTGCCGTGGGCGGCTTTTTAGCCTTATGGGTGATTGGCTACGGCGTGATCCAAGGGTTTGCTCCTAAAATAACGGGCAGTGCTTCAGACCAAGTGCCAGATGGGCACTCTGCGCTCGGTTGGGCGGCGCTATTGGCGCTGATTACCGGTTTGATCGCCTACAGCATTCAAGCGCAGTGGCATCCGGAAGTCGTGATCATCGCGGGGTTACTGCTTTTCGGCGCGGTCTTTGCGATTAACTCATCGCTGCATTCCTATTTGATCGTGAGCTATGCCAAGGGGGATGGTGTATCGCTTGATGTTGGTTTTTACTACATGGCAAACGCGATGGGGCGTTTAATCGGTACCGTGCTTTCCGGGTGGGTTTTCCAACTTTGGGGATTAGCGGCGTGTTTGTGGGTTTCGTTTGGTTTTCTGCTGCTGACCACTCTCATTTCATTGGGGCTCCCGAAAAGCAAAGCTGTGTTGACGAGCGAACCGTAGCTTCACCAGCAGATCACTATTCCAGTAGATGGAGATTGTGATAGAGTCCGTGCTTTATTGAATGAATTGAGTCAGTCACATGAGAGCTTTTGTTGTAAGGGCCCGCGCCGCTTCCACGGATAAACAGACTTTTTTAGCCTCTGTTGGGCAAGAAGCCCACACCGAAATTTTGGCCCACGTACTCATGAACGCTATTTTTACTGCGCAGTCGCATCGTGATGACGTGGTGGTCTACTTAGTGCTGGAAAGTACGCAAGATTTCTCGCGGACTTTATGCTTTGAGTCGAGCCAGTTGCACAATATCGGTGGCTTTCACGAGCAAGCCTTGCTGACCAAAATAGGCCTCGCTTTAGATGTTTCTGTGGGTATGGGCAAAGAGCAAACCCGAGAGGCCGAGCAAGGGCTCACGGTTGAAACGATCAGTTTTGAAAAGTTGGTGCAGCGCCTTTCGGATAGTTACCATTTGTATTTACTGGATAAAAAAGGCGAAAGTGTCCGTGAGCATCAATTTTCTGACGACAGCTGCTTTTTACTTACTGACCACATCCCGATGCCGAAAAAAAGTTGGAACAGTTTAAAGCGCCTTAATACACAGAAAATCAGCCTTGGGCCTCGAATGCTGTTTGCCTCGCAGTGCATTGTGCTGATCCAGAATGAGTTAGATATTCGCGGTCTTTAAAAAGTCTTCTTCAAACTCATTTTTACTTTTTTTATCTGTGCTTCTTTATCAATTGGGCTGTGCTGATCGGAGTGTAAAAACCGATCCGCATAGTCTTGATAAATCTCTTTTTCTAAAAAGAGTAAGTAAAGCTTCGGATCAATATGGCCTGTGGTGGCCATGGTGGTCATGATCGCGATCGATTCGCTGAGCGTTTTGGCCTTTTTATAGGGGCGATCGCTAGAGGTCAGTGCTTCAAACACATCGGCTATTGCCATCACTCGAGCGGGGATGGAAAGCTGCTCTTCATTTAAACCTCTTGGATAACCCGCGCCATCCATTCGTTCATGGTGGCTTCCCGCAATATCAGGAACGTTTTTCATATGTTCAGGATAAGGTAGCCGCTTGAGCATCATGATGGTTTGCACAATGTGATCATTAATCATGAAGCGTTCTTCGTTAGTGAGCGTGCCACGGCGAATGGACAAATTATAGAGCTCACCTCGGTTATAGCGCAGTTCTCCCGGTTGTAAAATAAAGTTTTCTTGCCACAGATCTTGTGGACGGCAACCGTTCACCCAGTGCAACTGATGTACGGGTTTATCATCAAGCAAGCGCTCCATAGTGGGCAATGGTTTTGACTCTCCTGCACGTTGGTTCTCTATCCAAGAAGTACCGAGTTGATCATCTAAGGTCCGTTTCCACTCTCTTTGCGCAATTCGCTCTAAGCGGGAAAGGTCATCATCGCTCATAAACTCACTGCCAATATTACACTGCGCGACGAAAGCAAATTCCTCATCGAGGATTTGTTGGTTCGTCAGCAACTGCTGCTTGAGATCTGGCTCGTTCTTGCCCTGCGCAACACCTTGCCAGTAGTCCGTTTCAGCTTGACATTTGAGCAGCTCAAAACGCATTCTAATTTCGTGAATTCTGTCGTAGATCGTTTCTAATTTGGTCGCTTTATCAATCACATATTCAGGCGTGGTCACTTTTCCACAATCATGCAACCAAGCGGCGAGAGTGAGCTCTTCCCACTCTTCATTGGTCATGGAAAATTGTGGGAAATAGGTGCGATCGTTTTCCGCCGCTTTAGTGATCATTTTGGTTAATTCAGGAACTCGCTGACAATGGCCGCCCGTGTAAGGGGATTTGGTATCAATGGCTGATGCGATTAATTCAATAAACGAGTTGAGCATCTCCTTTTGCCGTTGCATTTTGTCGATATTGTCTTTAGCGATTTCGGCAAAACTGAGCAGCTCTCGTAAAAATGCATGTTTGTCTTGCTGATCGGGAGTGATGGCCCGTTCGTAGCCTAGGTTTAATACGCCAACTAACTGCTTGTCTCGGTTGAGCAGTGGGAAAAGATAAAGATCAGAATTATACAGCTCATCTTTATGTTTACGCATCGAATTATCGGTTTTAGATAAGTGAACCGTTTGGCCTTTGCGCAGTTCAGAAAGTAGCCACGGCATCTCTTGAGACAACTGGTTGATATCAAGCTTAAAGGGAATGATGGCGTGGTTTGCTGCGGTGATAAATTGGTTATTTTCGTTGGCATAAGTGTAGAGCAAAATAGTTTCAGCTCGAGTGATCAAATAGCTTTGATGGGTAATCGTTTTGGCTAACACACCGAATTCTTGGTTGCTGGCGGTTTCGCGTAATAGTCGCAGCAAGTCGTGCAGTGTATGCTCCATGAGCTCTATCGATTGGGTTAAATTGGCAACTTCGCGGATCCGGCTTTTTGGGTAGCGTGTCTTTTTAAATTCAAAGCGCGTGATGTTGTCGGTCAATTGCACTAGGTTACCTAAAGGGCTGGCGAGCCTTTGCGCCACAAAACCAACTACTGCAAAAGCGATAGCGAGCATGATTAACGCGACAAAAATCTGCTGATCTCGCATCGAGAGCAAATCTGCGATCAAATCGTCTTGCGGTACCGCTTCTGCTAGCAACAAGCGTACATTGTCGTTTAAAAGTACCGGCGTTAACGTCACCGACCACGTTGTGCCATTCATATTGACCGTTTCATACAAAGTTTGGCTGCTGACCCGATTCAATATTGGTGCAAAAGTACTTTGCTGTAGCTGCTGTGCAATCTGTGAGGGATCTTGTTGTAGCTCGAACTTAGTATTGTGTTGGGCGAGTGGTCTAAATTGATTATCGAACAAAATGAGCTGAGCACTGTCAGAAAAACCCATCGTACTCATCTGTTTTGACAGTGAGTCAAGCGTGAAATCGGCGCCAAGCACACTCTTTCCATCGGCCGATCTACGTGACAGTGTGACGCCGCTCGTTTGTAGGAAGAAAAAGAAATAAGGTTCCGTTAAGCGTATCGCGCCATCTTGACTTGCCGAGGTAAACCAAGGACGCACGCGAGGATCAAATTTATTATTGTTATCTTGTTTGTCGAGCAGGCTTTCAAGGTTCTGGTCTAAATAGATAAAGCGGTTAGTGCCATCAACTTGAGTGTAATGGGCCAATAGCTGAGCTTGCGCGGGGGCATCAAAACGCTGTTTGGCTTTATCAAAGCTCAGCGAGCGAAATGTAGTACAAGCTCCAGCTTCGTCACAATAATAGAGCGCGACCAACTGTGGATTACGTTGGAAGGTCAGCCAAACGGTGGCGAGTTGGCGTGGGTCCGAGATGACTTTATCCGGTTGATCAATTACGTTACTAAAAGCTAAAAAATCGAGCGTAGTCAAGATAGGTGCGGCACTTTGTTTAAATGCTGATTCCAGTTTTTTGCTGTTTTCGCTACTTAATCCTTGTGCACTTACCGTCAGTAGTTGCTGACTATGGTGATAACTTATGCCAATCAATACAATGCCGATCACCATGGCGAGCACTAAAAAGAGACTCGTAATGTGAATGCTCAGTGAGTAACGACGTCGTTTCATAACCAACTCCGAATTGGATGACATTGCTAAGTATTGTTCAATGTGGGTAAGTTGCAAAAAACCATTTCACATCGGTGTGTTTTCATCCGGTCAAAAAGTGTCGATATGGTGAATATATCGCCCTTAGATTGAAGTGCCATCAGCGAGGCTGTTACACTGAAGCATCGCTGTTGGAATGGAATAATTAAAATGAATCTTGTCGTTGATACTCATACCCACACTTATGCAAGTGGTCACGCTTACAGCACGCTCATTGAAAACGCGCGTTCAGCTAAAGAAAATGGATTAGCAATGTTTTGCACAACCGATCATGCGCAGTCGATGCCTGGAGCGCCGCATTATTGGTTCTTCTCCAATCAACGTATTTTGCCGCGCTTTTTAGACGGTGTTGCCATTATCCGAGGCATTGAGTCCAACATCATGAATCGTGCTGGCGAGATTGATGTTCACCCTTCGGTTGACCAAAACTTAGATTGGGTGATCGCCAGTTTTCATGAGCCCGTATTTCAGCCTGCCGATAAAGCGGCGCATACCGAAGCGTTAATCAATGTGATTAAAGGTGGACGAGTGGATGCGCTAGGGCACTTAGGTAACCCTAATTTCGATTTTGATTTTGATGAGGTGATCGCCTGCGCCGCCCAGCATCACGTTGCGATAGAAATTAATAACAGCACCTTAAAAGGACACAGCAGGGTAGGGAGTGTCGATCGCTGTTATGAAATTGCTAAGGTGGCGAAAGCGCATGGTGCTTATGTTACCACTGGCAGCGATGCCCATTTTTGTCAAGATATCGGCCAACTTCAACTGGCCAGTGAACTGCTTGAGAACGTTGGTATTGCTGCTGAGAAAGTGATTACGCACAGTGTCGAGCAGTTTCTGGCCTTTTTAGTACTGCGCGGGCGAAAAGCGATCGCAGAATATCAAACACTATAAGCCGTAAAGAGGTCATAAAAAATGACAAAAATTTGTCCCTCTTTTATCTTGAGATCCATTAAACTTGGCACTTCTTGCCAGAATAAAAAGAAATAATTATGAAAAAAATAATGATATTAACAGCTTGCGCATTATTTGCGGCTAGCGTGTCGGCGGCTAATGTTGACTTAAAACAGAACATGAAACAAATGAAGCTTGAATTTAAACAAGCGGCAGAAGCGACCAGCGTTGAAACAATGCAAGCACCCATTGAGAGATTAAGTCAGTTGGTTGAAGAGTCAAAACGAGGAAATTATCCACCGGAGAAGCAAGATCTCTATTTAGAAGGGTTTAATAAGCTTTCAGTGGCATTAGACAAAATCGAAGTGGATCTTGAGCAAGGAAATTTAGAGCAAGCTCAACAAACGCTGCGGACGGTAGACGAACTGCGTGTTGAATACCACGAGCAGCGTAACCCAAGTATCTGGAAGCGCTTATTTGGTTAATCAGCTTTGTGGCCCCCTCACGATAACGTTGGATTGGTTATAACGTTCAATGGTTCGTGGGGTGGTCGCTGCCTGAAAACTGAGCTTGTAAGAAAGGCAGCAGTAGTAAGCCGATCACAGCGGCGCAAACAGAAATGGTGACAAAAAAGCCTCGCCATTCGAATTGCTCGACAATAATGGCTAACGGGTAACCGGCGAGCGCTGCGCCCATATACGCAAATAACCCCACAAACCCAGTTGCTGCGCCAGCCGAATCTTTGTGAGAACACTCCGCGGCGGCCATACCAATTAACATTTGTGGGCCAAAGACAAAAAAGCCAATCGTAAAAAAGCCAGCGGCTTGGAATACAAACCCCGTTAACGGCATCAGCCACAGCGCTGCCACCGAAAGAAAAATGCCCATTGAAAAAATCAGATTCATTGGCCCACGGTTGCCGCCAAACAGTTTGTCTGAACCCCAGCCTGCGACTAACGATCCAATAAACCCACCAACTTCAAACAGCGAAAGCGCGCCATTAGCCGTGATCAAATCATAGCCTTGTTGCTCGGTAAGGTAGATATTTCCCCAATCATTGATGGCAGTACGCACTATGTAGACCAGTACATAGCTCAAGGCGAGTAACCAAATGTACTTATTTCCTAACACATATGTGTGCAAGATCTGTTTAGTGCTAAGGCCGAGGCCTTCATTTTCTTGCGCCAGTTCAAGGGCGTCATTACGCCATTGACCAACGCTGGGTAAACCTTGGGTCATTGGTTTATCACGCAATCGCCAACATAAGAAAACCCCACCAATAACGGCTAAACAGCCCGGTACAATAAAACCTTCGCGCCAACTAAAATGGAAAGTGAGAAAGCCAACCAGTAATGGGATCAACGCGCCCCCCACGTTATGAGCGGTATTCCATAACGCCCACCAAAAACCACGTTCAGAGCGCGAATACCAAGTTGTCAGGAGTTTAGAGCAAGAAGGCCATCCCCAACCTTGGAACCAAGCATTGAGCACCCAGAGTAAGATGAACATACTGATTGAGCTTGAAAAGCCAAACAGAATATTGATAAAACCCGTTGCCATTAACCCTAGGCCCATAAAATAGCGCGGGTTGGAGCGGTCCGACAAAATCCCAGACAGAAATTTTGAGATACCATAGGTGATGTAAAACAACGTGCCCATGATGCCAATATCACTCTTATCTAAACCGAGGTCAGCAATCATCGCGGGCATGGCGTAATTCAAACTTTTACGCGTGAAGTAGAAAAGCGCATAACCGACATACATCGCCATCATGATGTGAAAGCGCCAATAACGGTACTGCTGGTTAACCTCCTGCGCTGATGCAAGAAGCGGTTTCGGTGGTTGAGAGCGTAGAAAATTTATCATAGTGCTTTATATTCCACGATTATAAGTGGGGCAGTGTGACGATAAGCTGAGTGCCATTCTCGCTGAGATCGTGGTTGGCTGTTGTAGACTGACAGTGGCTAATAATCTGAAAGTGGCCACCCAATGCCTCGACTCGCTCACGCATCCCCCGTAACCCAAAGCCGTTCAGCTGCGCTTGTGCTTTGAAACCGATGCCATCATCGTGAATGCGCAGTGTGACATCACTTGCCAACGAAAATTCAATCACAATGTGGCTAGCTTCTGCGTATTTTAAGGCATTATTGAGCGCCTCTTGGCACAATCGATAAAGGGTCACTTTGGTGGCATCACTTAACTTTTGCAGTTGAGCGGTTGAATTCCCCGTCCAAACCACTTGGGTTTGAATGCCGTGCGTCTCAAATTCAAGGTCACGCAGCAGTTGATCCAGTGCTTCGACTAGGCCTAAATCATCTAAGGTTTTGGGGCGTAAACGGGTTAGCAAACTTTTAGTTGTGTCATAAACATTTAAAGAGAGAGACTCAATGGTTTTAGCACAATTGCTGGTGACGGGCTGAGATTCGACGCGTTGAATAATGCTGGCTTGAGTACGGATAGCGGTAATGTTTTGACCGATCTCATCGTGCAGCTCGCGAGCAATATCGCGCCGAACAGATTCTTCAGCTTTGACTAATTGGCGGGACAAATTTTGGTTACGATCAAGCTGTTGGCGCAGCTTGGTGTTGAGATCTCTTTGTCGCTGCACACCCATTCCCAGCAAAATGCCGGTTAAACTTTGTGCTGAAAGAGAGAGCAGGAGATCAGTGACTTCCATATTAGAGACACCACTACGAGCCGCGATCAATGCAATGCTATTGAGCAGCGTACCGAGCAATGCACCTTGCCAGCCGTAGCGAAAAGCGAGCAAAATGATCGGGATGGCTAAACAAAATGGCGCAAAACGCCGAAGTTCATCAGGTAAACCAATTTGCAGCGCAATGCTTAAAATAAATAGTAAAGAGTAGAGTAAGACGTGACGCGTGCGAAATTCGATATGACGAGAGACTAAGTTCGCCGTCAGTGGAACCCAAGTGCTTTGGAAAAGATAATTCCATATCAAATAGCAGCTTGGCACAATCATTAAGCCAGCCGTGATGCTGACTAACATCACCATTGACGCGGCATGGCCGTGGTAGGTGGTGGCCAGCGTATTAACGATAGCGCTGGCGAGGATCAACCCGCCCATCACAATAAAGCGACGCCACTGACTTCCGTGGTAGTAGCGCTGGGCGAGCAGGTTTAAGGGCAGCGTTGCGATACTGGCGGCGAGTACTGTCAGCCATTGAGGTTGTTCCATTAGCATGGCGAGCGCAATCGTCAGCCACCATTCTGCACCATAAATCGCGGGCCAGTAACGTTGTGGACTGTGCAGCGCAGTGCCTAAACGCAGAGCAAAAGGAAAGAAGAAGATCGCCAGTTCCGGATCGTTGACAAAATAGTAGGCGATAACCCACAAGCAAAACCAACTGCAAGAGAGCAGAAACCAAGCGCAGAGTGACGTAATAAAATAGCGTGGCATTAGAATGAGTCAGAAAAATATTTCGCTAAGGCCACGTTATTGCTCACACCTAACTTATCCATGGCATTGGCGCGATGGACATGAATGGTTTTGTGGCTAAGTCCAAGCTCATTGGCGACCGCTTTCACATCGAGCCCGGCAGCCAGCATTTCACTGATTTGCCGCTCACGTTTGGTCAACTGTGCTAATAGCTTTGCCTCGCGCTTGGGAGAGGTGAGTTTAAGCGCAATATCGGGTGTTAAGTAGCAACCACCATGGGCGCTGGTTCGTACGGCTTGGATAAGTTCATCTGGGCTACAACGTTTGCTTAAGTAGCCTCTTGCTCCAGCCTCCAAGGCTTTTTCGACCATGGCCGCGGAATCGTGAACGCTCAGCATAATGCACGCTATCCCAGAGGGTAGATCTTGAAGCAGCGACAGCCCGCTTTCATCAGGCATTGAAATATCAAGAATACAGACGTTTGCCCCCGTGCCGGGAAGCCCTGCGCGTGCTTCTGCTGCCGAGCTAAATTGGCCGACCACTTGGATGTCGTCTTCAAGGTTCATGAGTTGGGCAAAGCCTGAACGTACCACGATATGGTCATCCACTAGTGCTACTTTGATCATCACAATCCCCGCTGTTTATATTGCCTGAGTAAAAAGGGAGCTTAAACTAACGCCACAGAGACAATTAAACAAGCAATATATCCCTTTACTATGGATGCCATTGTAGAGGAGTCTAGCGCGTCAAAAAGGAAGGGGTGGCACAATAAAACGCGACACACTCATAAAAGAGAATATCGCGTTTGATTTTGCTGGGAGCTAAGCGGCAGCTGCGGCCAGCTTTAGCCTTTTCTCATGGCGGATCTTACGCTCTTCTGCGATAGCGACAAAAATCAGCAGCACGATACAGATCATCGCTGAAGTGTCGAGCGCAGCAAAGGTGCCCTTCCAGCCGGTGAGGCCAAAAATCGGTGTACCGTCGGCGATCATACCTAGGCCAAGTTTGGCAAAGCTATCACCAATTAAGTAAGCAAAAGTGCCCTTAACACCATCGGCGACACTGATCGCTTTTTTCGGCACAAAGCCAACCGCAGCGACACCAATCAGTAATTGTGGGCCAAAAACAAGGAAACCTAGCACAAACAGTGACCCGAGATACATAAACTCGCTGGTGGCGTGCTGATAGAACTCAAGCGCAACAATGATGAGTCCCAGAGAGACACAGGCGACCAAAGCACGGCGGCCATTAGCAAGATCGGACAGATAACCCCACATTAAAGTGCCGACTAATGCGCCCACTTCAAAGAGAGTGAAGCCTGAAATGGCCGCTTCTTTTGACAAACCAAGTTCTTGATAGGCATACACAGTAGACCACTGGTCGATGCCGATACGCACGATGTAGAGGAAGATGTTGGCAAAGCAGAGTAACCAAATTACTTTGTTTTTCAAAATGTATTCAACAAAGATCTCACGTTTGGTCATTTGGTTTTCTTCCGCAGCAATATCTTCCTCACTGACCGCTTCATCAAACAACTCTTCGACCGTACCTAAACCGTATGCTTCAGGAGAGTCACTACCGTAACGCAAACCAATGAAACCCACCACTAATGCGATGATCGACGGGAATACAAACATGCCCACAACGTGACCATTAAAGAGATAGTTTGCACCAAACAGTGCTACGCCTGCAGCACCTGCGCCGCCGACATTGTGCGACATATTCCATAAACCCAAGTAGGTGCCGCGTTTATTTTTGGGCGTCCATTTGGTGATAGTGGAGTAGCTTGATGGCCCACCAGTACTTTGGAAAAAACCGCTTAGCGCATAAAAAGCAACCATTAGGAAAATGCTGACGCTTGAACCGCCCATGCTCATGCTAAATCCAAGCATTGCAATACCAGAAAGGATCAGCATAAAAGGTAGGAACTGTTTCGTGTTCTTGCCATCGGCGTAGTAAGAGACCACTGTCTTACCAATCCCGTAAGTGATGGAGAAACCAAGACCAATCAGCCCTAGCTGTGTCATCGACAAGCCGTAGGTTGAAATCATATCGTTTTGTGCAACGTTGAAGTTTTTGCGCACTAAATACATCGCCATGTAGCCAATAAACACCACAAGGTATGATTGTAAAAATGGTTTGAACCACATTTTACGGCGTTCTGCTGCGGGGAGTTCGAGGGTCGGTAGCCGAACCTGTTGCAAAAGTTTTAGCATGTGAAATCCTTAGAAAATCACGTCAAAGAAATCTCTGCTGTCAGTCAATTCACACCAGAGTCGAATGGCTAGCAACCGTCTGGCTGCATTATAGAGTGATTGTAAAAATCGGCTTGGCGATTGACTTGAGGGCATGGCCTAACTGAGCTAGGAATATTTCCTAGTTTGGGTGGATTGATAGACAAAGCGTGAATGGAGTCACATTGATATGCATCTTGAAACGTCGTCTTTAAGCTAACGATTTGTAGCGAACTTGAGGGTATTTGTTAAGTTTTTAGCGCTGCCGCACTGTTATTTTTATCATTGCGTTATATAGTGTCGACAAGAAAAAATTGAGTGTTGCTATGATTCGCCTAAACCGTTTTAACAGAATAATGTTGCTCACCAGCGCGCTCAGTTGGGTGTTGGTGTCGCTTATGCCTGTAATAAACGCGCATGGCAATACGGCGGGGGTTTGGGCCACACTGTGCACCATTAATGGTTTTGAGCTGGTTCAAATTGAAGAGGGAAAAGTACAGACACAGCATACGAAACCCTGTCCCTTTGCTCATTTCTCCACCTTTCATCAAGATTCACTTCCAACGACACCTTTACTGACACGACTGAACTTGTTTGTTTCAGACAGCTACACTTTTTTGGCTCTAAGTGTACGATTTGAAAAACAAGTTCCTCGTGCGCCACCATTATTTAATCTGTTGTACTGGTGTTAGAAAATAGCTTTGATCCCTTCCTCTATTCACTATTCAGAATAAAGCTCTAACGGTAAACCATCTGGGTCGGCGAAAAATGTGTATTCGCGACCAGTGAACTCATCAACGCGGATGGGCTCGACGATGACGCCTTTTTCCTCTAAATACGCTTTGACTTCACTGACACTGTCCACCACAAACGCTAAATGTCGTAGCCCTTGAGCTTCAGGGAAGCTTGGTCTTGGTGGTGTATTTGGAAATGAGAACAGCTCAATTTGTCCGCCATCGGGCAGAGCAAGATCCAGCTTGTATGAATCGCGAGCGGCGCGGTAATTTTCAGCAATAACAGGCAGCCCTAAGATCTGAGTATAAAACGCTTTGGAACGTGCGTAGTCTGAACAAATAATTGCCGCGTGGTGGATTCGTTTTAGCATGATTAACCTTTATTTATTGAGTTTGCTGACCAAATGTTCAGTGACGTAATCAATGAACACCCGCAGCCTTGCTGGCATGTACTTGGTTTGTGGATATTGCATGGCAATTGATCCGTAGTAATTACTTTTGATCGTCCAATCGGCTAATAGCCGGACGACGCTGCCTTCAACGAGCGCTTGCTGAATGACAAAATCATGGAAGATGCCGATACCTAAGCCATTTTTCACGCCGTTCAAACGCATTTGTGAGTGGTTTACTGCATAGCGGCCTGAGACGGCCACTGTATGGAACTCATCTTCTTTATGAAAATCCCAGAGATGGTCACGCTCGGTTTCGGCAAGATACAAGCAGTCGTGATCCGTTAATTCGATAGGGTGGGTGGGCGTGCCTCTGGCCGCTATATATTCTGGGCTGGCGCACAACACTAAGTGGGTTTTGCCAATTTCACGCAATACCAAGTTTTCATCTGGCTTATCAGTCAGTTTAAACGCCACATCAATATTGTGTTTGAATAAATCGATCGCACCATCTGCAGCTCTCAGCTTAAGTTGAATTTCAGGGTATTGAGTTAGAAAAGGAAGCACAAGGGGTTGCAGAACTGAGTTCAAAAAGGCTTCAGGTGCCGCAACAGTGAGTGCACCTGAAGGTTCGGTGTGGTCAGAGGTTGAAAGCTCAACCGCTTGCTGCGCAGCGTTGACCATCAACAGACTTTGATCATAAACGCGCTTTCCTGCCTGAGTGATTAAGAGCTGGCGCGTGGTTCGCTCAAATAACTTCACTGATAGTGCTTGTTCTAAACGGGTAATCAATTTACTTAATGCCGAAGGTGTTACCCCCAGCTTTTGAGCGGCTGCCGTAAAGCTACCTTCATTGACGACGAGAATGAAAGCCGCTAAATCAGGCAGCAGGGCGATAAGACGATGCGTGATCATAATTGTATTTGTGCCTGACGTTCACGAATGGTTTTCCATGTCATGGGATAATAGTCGTAAATGGGATCAACTAAAATACCATTAAGCGATTTTACAGTGTAAATGAAGGGTCTATTTTCGTTTAGGCTGCCCTACACCATAGCTATTGCGCTATATAAAAATAAGGACGTAGCAATGTCTTCTGCATTTTATCAACAGATCCAAAACCAGCTTGAGGAAATCAAAGCGGAAGGTCTGTATAAATCTGAACGTGTGATTACCTCGCAACAACAAGCGGCGGTCGAAATTTCTACTGGTGAAGAAGTGTTGAACTTCTGTGCCAACAACTACCTTGGTTTGGCTAATCACCCTGCGCTGGTTGAAGCGGCAAAGCAAGGCATGGACAGTCACGGCTTTGGTATGGCTTCGGTGCGTTTCATCTGTGGTACGCAAGATATCCATAAACAGCTGGAACAGAAACTCTCTCAATTCTTAGGGAAAGAAGATACGATTCTTTACACCTCATGTTTTGATGCAAACACCGGTTTATTTGAAACTATTTTAGATAAAGAAGACGCGATTATCTCTGACGCGTTAAACCATGCCTCAATCATTGATGGTGTGCGTTTATGTAAAGCGATGCGTTTTCGTTACTCCAACAATAACATGCAAGAGTTGGAACAGCAGTTGATCGCAGCCGATGCGGAGGGCGCTCGTAATAAGCTCATCGTAACGGATGGCGTGTTCTCAATGGACGGTGTAGTGGCTAACTTGCCTGCCATCTGTGACTTGGCGGATAAATACAACGCTTTAGTGATGGTGGATGATTCTCACGCGGTTGGATTTATGGGTGCAAATGGCCGTGGCACGCATGAATACCATGATGTGATTGACCGTATTGATATCATCACTGGCACACTTGGTAAAGCCATGGGCGGCGCATCCGGCGGTTACACTTCAGGCAAGAAAGAAGTTATTGATTGGCTTCGTCAACGTTCACGTCCTTATTTGTTCTCTAATTCGGTTGCGCCAGCGATTGTTGCAGCATCGATTCGCGTGCTGGATTTACTGGCAGAAAGCGCTGCGCTTCGCGACCAACTTTGGGATAACGCCGCGCACTTCCGTACTCGTATGGAAGGCGCGGGGTTCACTATGGGGGGGGCGGATCACGCCATCATCCCGATTATGCTCGGCGATGCTATCGTTGCAGCAGAGTTTGCAGAACGAGCATTAGCTAAGGGCATTTATGTTGTTGGTTTCTCGTTCCCTGTTGTGCCCAAAGGCCAAGCTCGTATTCGTACACAAATGTCAGCCGCGCATAGCCGCGAGCAACTCGACCACGCCATTGATGCGTTTATTGCTGTTGGCCAAGAAATGGGGCTCATTAAATGAAAATTAAAGCATTATCCAAACTCAAACCAGAGCAAGGCATTTGGATGACCGAAGTGCCAATGCCTGAACTTGGTCACAACGATCTGCTGATTAAAATTAAGAAAACCGCGATTTGTGGCACCGATGTTCACATCTATAACTGGGATGAGTGGTCACAAAAAACCATCCCAGTGCCAATGGTGGTTGGCCATGAATACGTCGGTGAAGTGGTTGGCATTGGTCAAGAAGTTCGCGGTTTTGAATTAGGTGATCGCGTGTCTGGCGAAGGTCATATTACTTGCGGCCATTGTCGAAATTGCCGTGGTGGTCGTACTCACTTATGTCGTAATACTGTGGGTGTTGGTGTGAACCGCACTGGTGCATTTTCTGAATACTTAGTTATCCCTGCGTTTAATGCTTTCAAGATCCCAGATGGTATTTCCGATGATCTAGCCTCGATTTTTGACCCATTTGGTAACGCTGTACATACTGCATTGTCATTTGATTTAGTCGGTGAAGATGTGCTGATCACTGGTGCTGGTCCAATCGGTATCATGGCGGCCGCAGTGGCGAAACACGTTGGTGCGCGCCATGTGGTGATCACCGATGTCAACGAATATCGCCTTGAACTTGCGCGCAAAATGGGCGTGACACGCGCCGTGAATGTTGCGGAACAAAAGTTAGAAGAGGTCATGAGTGAACTTGGCATGACGGAAGGTTTTGACGTCGGCCTTGAAATGTCAGGCGTACCGAGTGCCTTTAGTTCTATGCTGAAAACCATGAATCACGGTGGTCGTATTGCTTTATTAGGTATCCCACCTTCAGATATGGCGATTGATTGGAACCAAGTGATCTTCAAAGGTTTGGTGATCAAAGGTATCTATGGCCGTGAAATGTTCGAAACTTGGTATAAGATGGCGAGCCTAATCCAATCTGGCCTCGATTTAACGCCTATCATCACTCACCATTACAAAATTGATGATTTCCAAACTGGCTTCGATGCTATGCGCAGCGGGCTTTCTGGCAAAGTTATCCTTGATTGGCAGTAACTCACTAATCTACTAACACCATGAAGGGGCTTTTTAGTCCCTTTATTCTATAAATTTCTATTACGAAGTTTAATTGTTATCCCTGATCTAATTGGCACTATCGAATCTATCTCTTTTGCTCCTTTCACGAAATTTTTCGTAAATTTTCAAAGCTTAACTATGCTAAATGGAAATACACCTCAGAAAGGAAACTATTCATGCAACTTCTTAAACCGTCGCTAGCTGGCTGTGCGCTATTGCTAGTTAGTCAATTTTCATCATTCTCGGTCAAAGCTGATGTGTTAACGCTTACCTCACTTGAATGGCCGCCTTATTCATCACCCAAACTTATGCAAAATGGAGCCTCGATTGCGGTTGTCTCTGCTGCGATTCAAGTTATGGGGCATGAACTTAAAGTTGAATTTTATCCTTGGGAGAGGGCTGTATACTTAGCGACTAATGATGCTCAGTATGCAGGATATTTTCCAGAATACTTATTTGAATCTAAAGATATTCTCTTTTCTAACTCGATTGGTTTAGGTCCACTTGGGTTTGTTGAAAATAGTGCAACCCCTGTAACTTGGGCGAGTTTATCCGATCTAAAACCATATAAAATTGGTGTGGTGCGGGGCTATGTTAACACCGAAGAATTGGATCAAATGATCGCAACTGGAGAGCTAAAATCAGAAGCGGTCAGCAGCGACAGTCAGAATCTTGCGAAAGTCGGCCATGGACGGATCTCACTTGCGGTGATTGATAGTAATGTTTTTCAATATTTGTTAGAAAATACGCCAGCGATTGATCCTATAAAAGCCAATTTACAAATGAACAGCCAATTGCTGGTGGAAAAGTCGCTGCATGTTGCTTTTACCAATAATCCAGAAGGCGAGCGTTGGAAAAATATTCTCAATGACGGGTTAAGTCGTATTGATGTGGAAAAAATCATGGCGGATTATTTGTCGAAATAAATAAAAAGCGTTTCCGAAAGCAGTGTGAGACGCTTGCTGTAAATCTAGCTTGAGCGGTGGATTTTTATCCACCGTTCAAGATGGCCTGACTATGTAGCCTTTTAATGTATTAATTTCTTTCTTAAATAGTGGAGCAAAGCATTTATTTAGACAGTTTGATTGTCAAGCATTGCTCTAAATTATGAATACATAGTTTGACTATAGAGGGAACGTGGCTTGCGAACGGAGTTAAGGTGTATACGGTGTTGAGAGGTAAAGTATGTTCGGGCATTAAGTTCACTAGATTGTGCTCCATTTCAGTTAAATAAAAATCAGGGATAATACCAATACCAGCACCGGAACGAATCAAAGATAGGCAGCTATGAAATGAATTTGCAATACAATTTGCATGTTTAGTATAAATGAAAGATGTACCGCTAGTGTGGTGAAATTGGTGTATTATTTTCTCTGCTTGCCAAACATTAGCAATATATGGCAATTCATTGATATTATTTGTCTTTTCTGACACTCCGCATAGAACATCCCTAAACTCACCAATGCGTTTTTGTTTAATATTACTATCATGTGAGGACCCAATTCTGATGGCAATATCGATATCGTGGGCTATTAAATCAAGGTGCTGATCATCACAAATTAGCTCTGGTTTCAGCTTTGGATAGGTCTTCATCAAATCAGCAATAACGGGAACCACTAAACTATCCATCAATGCATTGGGAGCGGTAATACGAAAGCGCCCCTGAGGTTCAAGTTGATATTCGCTAGCGATATCCCAAGCGCAATTGGCAAGTATATTTAATTCCTTGCATTTTAGGTAAAAACGTTCACCGACATCAGTCAATATTTGTCGTCTTGTTGTCCTTTTCATCAGGATCATACCCAGCTCTTTTTCTAAGAGCTTTAAATGCTGGCTAACCACTGACTTAGAAATATTGAGTTTATCAGCTGCCGCGGATACCGAGCCTGCTTCGACGATATGAGCAAAAATGGACATTTGTCTTAATCTATTCATGATTATTGTTCTTTTTTACTAAACAGTAATTTCTATTATTGCTGTTTTTCATGGAGATGAGTAGCGGTAATCTATAGCGGACAATATCACTTAGAGGTATAAAAACGATGGTAAATAACTCAGTATTAGCCGCTTGCCAGCAAGGCATTGAAGCGTGGCAAAGCGCATTTAACCAGCAAGATGCTAAAGGTTGTGCAGATCAATACATTTCCACATCAACAATGCATGCTCGCCCATTTGGAGTCTTTGAAGGTAAAAGTGCCATTGAGGCTTTCTGGCAAGATATTATTGATCAAGGTTTTAAGGCGGTTTCTTATACGAATGTTCACTGGGAACCCGCTGGGCAAAATGGATATATACTAACGGCTGAGTGGCAAATGAATAAGGCATTTGGTGTCATACATAAAGAGCATTGGGTAGTGGAGATCGATGGGAAAGCTCGTTTAGCTAGCGATGATTTTGAAGTGTTGGGTGAGCGGTAAATCTTTGAGGCATCCTGATGCTTTTCATTCTGAAGCGTTGCCTCTTCGGTTGTAGCGGTTTTTAGTGGAAAAAGTAAGGAGGAAGCACCTCGTACAGAGGTATTTACAGCTTTGCTACCATGATTGAGTTCTACTGCATAGACATAACCACGTTGCTGATGTAATGCGTAGCTTACGGCGATAGACTGCTCGGAACTTGTCGAAATCACACCGCTAATGCCTCGGGTGTGGTGATCGAGTTCAAAATACTCTACCACTCCCGGTTTTCGGTTAAAACCAGAGTGGAAAAATTCATCAGTACATAGCATGAGCCAGGAAGTTCATAATCCGAAGTGTTCACACAAACTTGGCCTAGTGCAGACTATAGCTAGGCATAAACGTAGGTAAATCAGTATGCAGATAATCCACCGAATTGAAATTTGTTGTAATGAAAAGCTTTTGGCAAGTACTGAGGCAATAGGTCACGATGGAAGCCTGCTATTGGAGCAGTTCAGTGAAATAGTAAAAGAGCGTGACTCTTTTACTATTAAGGAATACATATCAAACGGCGAACGACGTATTCTTGAAAGTACGCCATATGGAATGAAGGTCATCAGCAAGGAGATACTATTTACTCCTAAATCATAGCAGCAATGGGGTAGTGAGATAAAAGTGATCAATTTGTTCGTAATAAGGGGAGTGGTGGTTTCGTTTTTGTTTGTATTTTTGAGCGTATCGAGTTGCCTTCATTCTATTTGGTTTGGAAATAAGATCACATTATTTTAGGGGATAAAAAATTATTCTGAATCAATATCATATATCAAACTATTTGCACTTAATTATTGTGTTGAGTTATCCGTAATATGGATGGTCGTTATGCATTTAAACACACAATAAAAAGACAAAGGTAAGCTATGCCTATTATTATATTAATATTATTGTCGGCCGTATTTTCAGTACAGGCTGCCAATTTAATTGACTATTCACAAATCGATCTCTCAAAGGTGATCAACGAAAATAATACAAGAGGATTCTCTGCTTCTTCTCAGCCACTTAGCTATCGTGATGCGAATGTCGTTAGAGTAGGACAGGAAACACTCGTTCGTAAACAACAGCTCCATTATGGGCTTCCGGTCTATGGTCATTTTGTGGTCACAGATGTTTCTAATCGTGGTTTTGCAAAGGCAATTGATGGCCATGTCTTAACGGGGATTGAATCAGATATTGGTTCAACTTTACCGATGATTAATGTTGACCAAGCAATCGATGCCGCCAAAGGAAAGCTACGAGGTATTGCTGCTACAAGTGTGCAGGATACACAGACTGAATTGATGATTTGGGTAGATGATCAGCAAACCGCTTATTTGGTCTATAAAGTCGATTTTCTCTCTAAGAACGGAATGACCCCATCTCGCCCAATCTCCTTAGTCGATGCTAAATCAGGACAAATACTTGATGAGTGGGAGGGGCTGACTTTTATTGAAGCCGAGGGCCCAGGCGGTAATCAAAAAAGTGGCCGCTACTACTTTGGTGCTAATACAAAATATGGTGGTTTCCAGGTTAGCAAAGACTGCCGCATGGATAGCGCTAATGTTGTTACGCTCAATATGAATAATCAAGAGTATGGTGGATGGGTCCATCAATTTGATTGTCACGTCAACAACCATCGGGCTGTTAACGGAGCTTATGCACCAATGAATGACGCTCACTATTTTGGCCAACGTGTTTTTGACATGTATATGGAGTGGCTCAATACTCGACCTATTCAGCAGAAACTCACTATGCGTGTTCATTACGGTTATAACTACGGTAATGCATTCTGGGATGGCCGTCAGATGACCTTTGGTGATGGTAATCAATCAATGTATCCACTTGCGACGTGGGATGTGATTGCACATGAAGTGAGTCATGGCTTTACTGAGCAAAATTCAGGTTTAGAGTATCGTGGAATGTCTGGCGGGATGAATGAATCCTTTTCTGATGTTGCAGCCGCAGCATTAAGTGAATATGTTCATGGCAGCTTTAACTGGAAGATGGGTGAGCACGTGATGAAATATTCAGACGCGATGCGTTATTTCATTCGCCCAAGTCGAGACGGCAGTTCGATTGACCATATTAACCAGTATTATCAAGGTATAGACGTCCACCATAGCTCAGGGATTTTCAACAAAGCGTTTTACCATCTTGCAACCAGCCATGGCTGGAATATTAAGCAAGCCTTCATTGCTTATGCAACGGCGAATCAACTGTATTGGCGACCAAATTCAAACTTTCAGCAAGGTGCTGATGGCGTTTGCAAAGCAGCGCATAAACTCGGTTATGAAAGCTCTGCTGTAAGCAGCGCCTTTGCTCAAGTTGGGATCCAAGTACAAAACTGTGGTTCAAGCCGACCAGAGCCTACTCCACAACCAGAACCTAACATTGTTACATTATCGAGTAATAAACCAGTAATCATCGATGCTAATTATGGTAATGAACAACATTATGTTCTGAAAAATCTTTCAACAGATGAAGCCTCAGTTTATACATACCATGGTCATGGCAACGTTGATCTTTATGTAGCCATTAATAGACCTGTATCAGTGAATGACTTTGATTGCGTTTCTCGTAATCAGACTAATGACGAATATTGTGGTTTTAGTGGTATAAAAGGAACTGATATTTATGTATTAGTTACTGGTGCTGACCGTTCTGTAGATACTCACCTTGTTGTGATTGCAGAAGGTTTATTACCCGCTCCACCCGAACCTCAAGATTTATGTACTACTCTGAGCGAATGGTCCCCTTCTTATTACTACCCTACGGGTATGCAAGTTCAATACTACGGACATCGATTTACTGCAATTCAAGATAATTGGGGAGCCGATCCATTTGATAATTATTGGTATTGGAATTATCAAGGCAGTTGTAAGTAATTCAGTGGCTGTAAAGCTTATCTGAGCATATATAAGTGCCACTTTTATCACTCGATCTCAATCGGCATGCTTTTATGCAGCGGAAGAACTAATATGGCTAACCATGTAATAAATGGAAACAGAACCTCATAAGTGTGTGTTAACATTTAGGATATAAAAACATAGAGTGCAAATTTTCGGTAGACTTACCGGAGTAATGCCAGTCAGCTTAGCTGACTGGCATTACTCCGGTTGGGGCGCTTTTTTTGAACAGCATTTACTCCGCGACTACAGAATAAACAAGCAAGTTAACGGCGGTGGCAAAATATAGCGCTAGGAGAAAACTAATACCGACGTAAGAAAACGAATAATTTTCAAACGCTCACTTCATTTAGCGTACCAAAATAAAAATCCATGTAAATGCAGCAAAAAGTAGTGCAATCAAAACCGCAGCTGATCCTATATCCTTCGCACGGCCACTGAGCTCATGCCACTCACTACCTACGCGATCAACTACAGCTTCCACTGCTGAATTCATAAGCTCAACGATGACAATCAGTACTAAGCTACCGATCATCATTAACTGTTCTAATTCATTGACTGGCAAGAAAAAAGTGATCGCAATTAGAATGATAGAAGCGACGATTTCTTGCCTAAAGGCGGCTTCATTTTTCCATGCAGCCTGAAGGCCTTTCATTGAATAACCTGTAGCGTAAAATAAACGACTCATTCCTGTACGGCCTGGTTTCATAAAGTGAGTAACCTAATAGTTAATAATGAGATAATAAAAATGTCGATAGCTTGAGTTGACTCTCATCTTATTAAAAAGTGCTATCGGATGTAGCATACTGTATCTATCTATTATTTTTCTATATGAAAATTCATTGCCATGTCACTTTTTTGAAATAATACAAAGTTGATGTTATCCCTATTAACAAAAATCGCCATAGTAATGATTAAAATTTAGACGGCATCTTCAGTCATGAATACTAATTAAAAGTTAAATAGAGCATTAAATACGGATCTTTTTGTAAAGACACCCCTGTTACTTAGTCGATTAAACCTGATGAACCTAAGCACTCAGGTTCAATGAACATATTTCTATTTTTTATGTAACAGCATATTTTTTAAATAATTGTGGTCAGTCCAGTGGCTCATTATCACAATGGCGGCTATATGGCTTATCGTTGCCAGCATCGTCAGATTTGCGAGCGCTCCATGCAATTCGCTGAGCCAGTCATTTGCCGATAACATATCCAGTTGTGTTGCCCAGCCGCTAAGTCCTGTTAGGAGGAGGCCAGACCACAAAATCCAGACCATAACAGCTCCAGCTGGGTTGTGCCCCTCATGTTGATCTTCTTTTGTTTCTATAACTTGCTTTATGTGAATAAACGCATTGTGTATTGAAGGCTTAAAGGCAGACAAGCGAGCAGGGGAATGGACAATAAGACCCCAAATGAGACGAAGGCATATTGTGATCATCAGTAGATAGCCAATCCATTGGTGTGTTTTACTACCTTCTTCTATTATGAGGTAGTTGGTTAAGAAAGATCCCGCCACAATCCAATGTGTCAAGCGAACAAATAGATCCCATTTGTAAGTTTTAGGCATTTTAGCGTTCCTCTATTTTGTTTATATTATCAAGATTGAAATGGATTTCTGTCGTTTAATTAATCTAAATAAATCCCGCCATTCTTAATTCTGTCAGTGTTCGATAAAGGAATTTGCCATATTAATCTTAAGAAAAACTTAAGACATTTAACGCATGAAGATAAAATAGGCGATAGTTTTTCGTTTTACAAAATGAAATGGAACTTATTTCTTTTACCAATGCCTTAACGTATTATCTAATCATTCATTTAATCTTAATAGTTGTTGAAATTTATGCTCAATAAAATCAAACCCTACTTAGGGCCTCTCTATCCGATTGCTGCCGTATTCGTGGTGGGGCTAGTTATCTTTTTTGTTTCTCGTTTAGGACTGGCTATCTGGCATTTTGAACGGGTGAGTGATGCTGGTGGATGGCTCACCATTTTCTTAAGTGGTCTGCGAGTTGATATTGTTTCTCTTTGCTATTTGCTCATTTTACCAGCGTTGTTATCTAGCCTACTGTCTGGCGATCATGCTGTCGGTCGGGTTTGGCATTGGTTTTTACGTGTGTGGATTACCGGCGGTTTGTGGTTGATTGTTTACATGGAAGCAGCAACACCGCCATTTATTATTGAGTACGATCTGCGACCTAATCGAATTTTTATCGAATATCTCATTTATCCCAAAGAAGTTTTCAGTATGCTTTGGAGTGGCTATAAATTTGAACTTTTCCTTGGTGCCGTAGTTTCCACGTTCACACTTTTTGTCGGTTGGAAATGGAGCAAGCAGCTTGTTTCGAACTTAAGCTTTCCTAAATGGTATTGGCGTCCGCTGATTGCTATTTTGGTTGTGGCTATTGGTATTTTGGGGGCGCGTTCTTCACTGGGACACCGTCCATTAAATCCGGCGATGGTGGCTTTTTCTAGTGACCCTTTGGTGAATGATTTAACGTTAAACTCCTCATTTTCAGCGATTTTTGCTGCCAAACAGATGAAGTCTGAAGCGAGTGCTTTCGAGTTTTACCCGAAAATGGATAAGCAGGAGATCGTCCAAGAAATTCGTGCATCCATGAATGTCGACAATAAAGACTTTGTCTCTGCACAACAACCTAGCATGGCAATGCACCAAGCGACCTATCAAGGCCAGCCTAAAAATATCGTAATCCTTTTGCTTGAAAGTCACGGTGCACGTTATGTTAGCCGTCTTGGTGGTATCGATGCGTCACCCAATATCGATAAATTGATTGATGAGGGGTGGGCATTCACCCGTTTGTACGCAACGGGAACGCGTTCTGTTCGTGGTATTGAAGCGGTGACCACTGGGTTTTCTCCGACTCCTGCACGTTCGGTGGTCAAGTTAGGTAAAAGCCAAACGAATTTCTTTTCAATTGCTGATTTATTAAAGTCTCGAAATTACCACACACAATTTATTTACGGTGGTGAAAGCCACTTTGACAATATGAAGAGTTTCTTCTTAGGTAACGGTTTTGTCGATATGCAAGATTTCCCAACTTTTGATTCGCCTAAATATGTTGGTTCATGGGGCGCGTCAGATGGAGATCTCTACAATAAGGCAGATCAGCAATTTACGAAGATGAGTCGTGAAGGTAAACCGTTCTTTAGCTTAGTTTTTAGCTCATCGAACCACAGCCCATTTGAATACCCTGATAACGTGATTGAACCGTATAATGAGCCAAAGCAAACGGTGGAAAATGCGGTGAAATATGCAGACTATGCGCTTGGACAGTTCATTGAAAAAGCGAAAAAGTCACCATATTGGGATAACACGGTGTTTGTTGCTGTGGCAGATCATGATGCTAGAACACAGGGTAATCAGCCTGTACCAGTCGATTACTTTCGAATTCCAGCGGTGATTTTTGGTGGCGGCATTGAACACCGCATTGACGATCGTCTAGTTAGTCAAATTGACCTTGCACCCACACTGCTTTCTTTGGCCGGTATCAGTAGCCAAAACCCAATGATTGGGTTCGATTTAACTCATGATGTTCCTGCAGAAAAGCAGCGAGTAATGATGCAACGAGATAAAAACTATGGCTATATGACAGCAGACAACCAACTGGTTGTTATTCGGCCTGAGCAAGGTATTTCTACTTATCAATATGATTTTAAATCAGATACCCTGACAGAAAAAGAGTTGGATCCAGAAGTGGTTAAACGTGCTCATGCCAATGCTATGTGGGGAAGCTTAGCGTTTAAAGAAAACTACTACACCGCATCTGATTCATATTGATTATATTTTTATCCACCTACAGCGTTATGCGATAAATCAGTACCCAAAAGTGGCTGAGAAACATAAACTGGTTGGACTTAAACAAGTTTAGCCAGTTTGTGAGACGCAAAATGTTAGAAAAAGAGAACCTGATTAAACTTGCGCGTATGCCAATGCCGTTTGGTAAGTATGCAGGGCGAGCGCTTATCGACTTACCAGAAGAGTATTTGCTGTGGTTTGATAAGAAGGGCTTCCCTGAAGGGGAGCTCGGGCGTTTGCTGCAACTTTGCTTAGCGTTGAAAATTGAAGGATTGGATAGCGTGGTTAAGCCACTAAAGCATATGTGATCTAGTGGCTAACCGCGTTATTTTTTCATCAGTTTGGCGAGATCGGCAAAGGGGTTATAGGTCGCGCTTTGATGATCGTCTAATCTCGCAACAGGCTCAGCGCCAAATCGGTCGTGGTCTGAATATTTAGAGTGCTCATGATCGTGACAATAGAGGCATAAAAGCTCCCAGTTACTGCCATCTTCAGGGTTATTGGTGTGATCGTGATCTTTGTGGTGCACAGTTAATTCTCGTAAATTTGAATAAACGAATTCACGCGCGCAATTGCCACACACCCAAGGGTAAAGTTTAAGTGCTTTTTCTCGGTAACCGCTCTCTTTACGAGCATAATTGGCACTTGAACCATAAAAATCTGACGACATGTTAATTCCAACCATTGATTAAAAATACTTTTTCGATATTAAAAACCAAAAATCTGCGCTAATCAAAGTTTGTGTGATTTATTTTAATGCACGCCCTCACACCTTAGCGTAAGTGTCACTTTTACCACTCAATCTCAATCGGCGTGCCTTCTTTGACTAGGCTCAAAAATTCATCCATTTCTGAGTTAGTCAGTGCAATACACCCATTAGTCCAATCAAAACTTTGCACATATTCTGGTCGTTGCTTGTCGCCATTTTTTAGACCATGGATTTTTATATCACCACCGGGATTGATGTTTAAGCGCTGTGCATGCACTTTATCTTGATGATTCGGGTAACTGATATGAATCGAACGATAATAGCCAGAATCATTACTGATAGCTTCAAGATAGTATCGACCTTCTGGAGTACGTTGATCGCCTTCTTGCTGTTTATGTCCTTTGGGTTCTTTACCCAAGGCAATTCGATACTCTTGAATGATCTGCTGTCCCGAGATTAAGTACATGCGACGCTTAGATTTATCCACTTTGACCAGATCAATCTCAGCCGCTGCGCTGTTGAGTGAAAAACATAGAAACAAAAGTAGCCTAAAGTATCGGGTCATAAGAGAGTGTCAGTACTGATAAGGTGGCAAATAGAGAGACATTATGCAGCGGAAGAATGAACGTGGCTAGTTGTCAATATTGTCTTGCAAATAAGACAATGCTAAAAATAATAGGGCTAACCATGTAATAAATGGAAACAGAATCTCAAAAATGTAGGTTAACTCTAGGATGTAAAAACATAGAGTGCAAATTTGCGGTCGACTTAACAGCGACCTTTTTAAGAGTTTGATTGCACATGATCTTTTGTCTAATTTTGCAATGAAAATTATTAAAATGTCAGGCCGCTCATATGTTTTCTCGTACTTTACTCAAACAGATTTCTTCTGCTCGCAACCACCGTATGCTCGCGGAAGCAACGTTTGATTTTCTTCAAAGTTTCATTTCTCCCAAATCAATGCGGATCTTTCATGCACCAACATTAAACAAGCGCCATGAGTCATTATTTGAGTACAACTTACCGACTGCTCTGCAAAATTATCCAAATACCTTTTGGAATTGGGCCGCACAATTTGACACCTCTGATGGTCTAATTCCACTAGCGATCAACACCTGCAATTGGGACTACCGTAGTGTGATGGGCGGTGAGTCTTATCTTTTTATGTTAGATAACCACCCTGATTTAAGAACCTATTTGCTGCTTGAGGCAATTGATAACGTCAACATTCATGCGAAAACAGAATCCGGAGAGCTCGATTGTTTGCAACTGATTGCGGCTCGTTGGCAATGTCTTCGCGCGGAATCTGAAGCGGCAAAGGAGTTTAAAAATAGAGATATCCGCGAAGCAAAATATTTGGATGAAATTAAACAGCGCGAAATGTTCATTGATAACATGAAGCTGGTTCATCAATTAGCGATTGAACTGGCTAACCCAGACAATTTGGATGCGCTGCACAGAGCGGCCGTTGATGTAACGAAAACACGCCTAGGGTTTGATCGAGCCGCTTTTTTAGTTCTTGATATGAAAAAACGTTGTTTTAGCGGAACTTATGGTACGGATGAAAGCGGAAAAACGGTGAGCGAACACCATACCCAATACGATTTGCACCAGCTAGAAGAAAGTTATTTAAGCGGTCTTTCTGATGATACTAAAAGTTTGGTGTTGATCGACGATGCCCCTCTATACACGGCGGGAAATGTGGTAGGACAAGGGTGGAATGGGATGTTAATTCTACGTGATGGTAATGAAACCATTGGTTGGATCGCGATTGATAACTACATTAATCGACAGCCCATTACTGAATACCAAAAGCAGATGTTGGAATCTTTTGGTTCATTGCTTGCGCAAATTTATATTCGCAAGCGTCAGGAGCAAAATGTTCGCATGTTGCATGCGAGCATGGTTGAACTGTCACGTTGTATGACGGTGAGTGACGTGTGCAAATCGGCGGTCAGTTTTGCGATTAACCGCATGGGCATTGATCGGATGGCAGTATTTTTGACCGATAAACACTGCTCGTACATTCAGGGAACGTGGGGAACCGATATCCAAGGCAACATTGTGGATGAATCCTATTTTCGGTCTGGGACCACCAATAATATGATTGTTGATATGGCCAAAGCCAACCCCAATGAGGTGGTGTTTGAAGAGTCAGTCCCTATTTATCATGACAGCAACATTGTTGGTTTTGGCTGGACAGCCATGACCATGCTTACCAACAATGGCGAACCTATTGCTTTTATTGCTGCGGACAATTTGATCCGCCGCTCACCACTGACTTCACAACTGCGAGAAGTGATCCGCATGTTCGCCTCGAATTTAACCGAAGTATTGATGCGCACCAGTGCTCAGCAGGCGATCAGTGAACTGAATGAGAATTTAGAAATTGAGGTGCGTAACCGTACCTATGAGTTACAAAAAGTGAACGACAAACTGGACTTAATGGCCAAAATGGATCCATTAACTCGCCTTGGAAATCGTCGGATGTTAGCTCATTTATTGGAACGCATCGGTTCGAGAGTACAAACGGAGACCGTAAGTTATGGTTTAATTCTGCTTGATATTGATCACTTTGGTTTATTTAATAATTACTACGGTCACTTGGAAGGGGATATTGCTTTGATTCGTATTGGCCATATTCTCAACCAACATGCTCAGGCAGAGAATGAACTCTTTTGCCGAATTGGTGGTGAAGAATTTATATTGTTGGTGGCCAACCGCGATGCAGCAGAAGTGAAAGCGTTGGCTGAAAGCATACGCTTTAGTATTGAACGAGAGCAGATTGAACATAGTGAGAACCCTGATGGTGACTGCTTAAGTGTCTCGATTGGTTACACTATTGCCCAGTACCTTCCCAGTGAACTTAAGTTTGAGGAGATGTACAGCAAAGCAGATAAGGCACTTTACCAAGCAAAAGATAATGGCAGAAACCAAGTCGTTGGTTACTCTGAGCAAAAACACCATACTCGAAGTGATAAAGTCGCCGCGCCAAATTCATAGTGTTGGCGCGGCGAGTCATGGCAAGGATAATGAGAACAGCAGATTATTCAGTCTGAGAGGTAATATTCAACCGTTGAAACGACGCGTACTTTTTTGATGTAAGGAGTATTGTTATCACGATCCACAATACTAAATTGTCCCTGTGAAGCGCGTTTAATCTTGCCAAGTGAGCTTTGCGAATCTTTGGCAAATTTCTCTGCGACTTCTCTTGCCTGTTTGGTTGCTTCTTCAATCATGTCGGGTTTGATTTCATTCAGTCCAGAGAATGAATAATCAACGCGGTTGTTGTAAGGATCTTGATTAAAAACGATGCCTTGTTTTCCTAAATTGCCGAGCTTATTAATGGCCTCGCGCACTAGGTCAACTTGATTGCTGTACACCGTAATGGTTTGGTTCGCTAAATAACGAAACTCGACTAAATTTTCTCCGCCATACTGCTGTGCTTTTTTGTCGATCACCGCTGGCGATGATAGCGAGACACTTTTTTCATCAATGCCTTGTTGAGCTAAAAATGCGGTCACCAGTTGGCTCTGCTTTTCAATCGTGTTGAACATGGTGGGTAAATCATTATCGGCCACACTAAATTGGATCGGCCAAACAACTGTGTCGGCGGGATATTCTCGCTCTGATAATCCTTTAACGGTCACCACGCGCTCATACTCTTTATATTTCACAGCCGTTTGCTGCACAAAGTAACCGAGGGTTGCGAGCCCGAGTATTAAACTCAAACCGATGATCAATGAAGCGCTACTTTTTATTTGCATGCCTTGTTTTCCTTTTGTTGGCAACAGTCCCAAAATGACTTGAAGTCGCAGCGGTGAGTCGTTTGAATATAACAACACACCTTAGATTTGAGATTGTGATTTCGACAGCCATTTTCGGTTAGAGTTTTGCCAGCGATTCTAACTTTTTATGCTGGCGCTTAGTTTGCTTTTTTTGAATGGCATCAATCATAGAGATTAACGCTGAGCCATCCCAATCACTTTTCTGAGGTGCGTACAAAGTTTTAAGCTGTTGGTTGATTTGTGCATCTAGTGCGGTTTTCTCTTCATCACTTAATACGACTGAATCGCGCCAGAGGGTGAAGTAATAGCTGATTTTGGCACCATCTCGGCTTTGTACCGCTTCTTTTAACTGTTGATATGGGTGGCCTTCAAGCGGTTGATGATGAGCGTTGGTTTCTTGTGTTGCTGTCTGTGGTGCGTTACGAAATGACCAAGCGACTACCATAGTCGCCATCCATAACAGTGCAAAAAATGCGGTAAAGTAGGGCCAGTATCCTGCATCTTTAACGGTGACGGTTTGTACTGTTGGTGGTGTCAGCACAGAGGTGGATGGGTTGAGTAATTCACCTGGCGAAACCTCTAGCTTTAGTCCTTTGGCTTGCGCGCTTTGCTGAGATTCGTTTTTGGTGTCCCACCAACTGACGGTGAGATCCGCTAGATCAACCTTACCGACGGTTTTTGGGATGAGTACTTGTTTTAGCGTCATTTGCACATCGCCATTATCTAAGCTTTTAAACTGAGGCTTTTCAGCATAGAGCCGAATTGAGTCTGGATATTGCACTGAGAGGTTAGGCAACTGCGTCTGCGTAAGGCCTTTCACTGTCAGAATCCATTCACGAGTCAACGATTCACCCACTTTGGTTTTAAAGCTCTCGGCGGTGATGATCTGCCCTGTGGCATCTCGCCACGTTTGGTTGAGTGTTAGTTTTGGCGTAGGTAGCCAAGTGCCTTGATAGCTATCTGGTTTCGGCAGTACGGTGAGCGAAAAGGTTTTGGCCGGAATATCGACTTGCAGCAAGCGGGTGCTGCCCGTTTGGTTGTTACCATAGATGAGGCCAGCTTTAAACGCAGGGCCGGATAACGTGAAAGTTCCTGCCTCTTGGGCCGTGACTCTAAATTTTTGGTCTACAACGGTGACTTCAACCCCATCCAATAAGCTTTGGTATTGGTTAGCTTCTCCCTCGGTCGTCAGTTCTAATCCTTGTACAGCGGGTGGCGTAATTTGTGGATTTTGCAGCCTTCTTGGGTCAGCTTTGATGATTAGGCGAGCATTGAGAAAAGTGCTTTCACTCGGGTAGAGTTTGCTACGTTCTAGATCGGCTTGTATTTCAACAAGGTCAGATTGCTTGGGCGCTTCACCATCAGCGATAACTTGAATCGCGATCGGTTGAGTAGTTGCCCCATTGACGCTAAAACTAGGAATGGTCAGTATGCCGAGTTTGTTGGCTGCCAACGATACATTCCATTCACTGCGCGTGCTGCGATCGCCATTGATGATGTTCACCGAAGTACCAAAACTTGGGCGGCCGAGAAAAAAATCGCCTTCTAACACCTTAAAGTCGATCGCATCGGTCGATACTTTTTCATCGGCAACAATTCGTAATTGGAATACTTCATTTTTCGCGACCTTATTTTTACTGACGCTGGCGTAAAGTGCAGCCGCGTTAGCGGCCGAGCTCAGTAGAGCAACAGAAACTAGGCTGATAATCGCAGCCCAAAATGAACGCTTGATCGATTTCATACTTACCACTTCTTGCTGTTATTTTGTGGAGGTTGTGCTTGGTCTTCTTGCCGTTGTCTTGCTTGTAGCAACAATTGTGCTTTGAGTAAGCCACTAGGATCTCGTGCACTTTCGACTTGTTCTAGCTTACGAAGTTGCGGGTCAACGGTTTGGCTATCGCCTTGCTGTTGCGATTGCTTTTGTGTTTGCTGCTCAGAGGCTTCTTTGTCACTGACCTCATCTTCGTTGTTCATTGATTCATTTGTTTGAGTCGCTTCAGTCGGCTGTTGAGAGGCAGGCGATTCATCCGCCGTGTTGGCCTTGGATCGCTCACTTTGCTCATCTTTACTTTGTGCCGATTGAGGCGAAGACTGAGAGCCGTCATCTTGCGGTGAGCCAGCGCTTTGTTTGTCAGATTTATCTCCGGTTTGTTCGCCATCTTGTTGTTGTGCATCGTTTTTATTCTGCGCATTATTTTTATTTTCTGAGCGATTTTGATCGGAAGGCTCACCAGACTGTTGCTGTTGCTGTTGCTGTTGCTGTTGCTGTGCTTTTTTTACGATTTCCAAATTATGCTGAGCATCTTTATGGTTTGGGTCGCGCTTTAACACCTCTTCATACAAGGTTTGGGCCTTTTCTAATTCTCCATTTTGCGCGTAGGCGTTGGCCAAGTTGTATTGCACTCGCACACTGTCTTGTGGCAGTTGAGAGAGGGTCTCCACCGCTGCCTGATATTCTCCAGCCTGATATTGAGCGATGCCTTTCCACTCTAAGTCTGTAAATTGTTCACTGGCCGCTTGATACTCCTTTGCATCAAACGCTTTTTTGGCTTGTTGATTGCTATTTAGCCAAGGTGAAGCCTGTACACTATTGCTGTGCAGTGAAGGGATGAAGAGCAGTAATAAAGAAAAAATGACGCCACGGCGAAACAAAAGCAAACACGGGATAATGAGGAGCAGCACTAACCAATAGCCATTGTTAACGCGCTCTTTCACCATTTGTTGACTCTTGGTTGTACTGTGTGGTTGTTCGTTTTGGTCTAGCTTAGCGATCATTGCGACATCGCTATTGTCTAAGCTGATTGGCGTAAATAATCCATTTATATTCTGCGCGAGCGACTGCATATTGGCAAAGTTGGTTTTGGCCACCACAGTCTGCCCTTGTGCATTTTTCAGTAAGCTGCCATCGCTGAGCGTAATGGGTGCCCCCGCTTGTGTACCAATGCCTAAGATCACCAATTTCCAACGCGTATTGGTAAGCTGTGTTTCAATCTGAGCTTGCTCTTGTGAGTCGATGTCATCGGCAAATAACACAATGTCACCTTGTGCAAGGCCAGCATTTTTCATCATGTCGATGGCTAATTGAACCGCGCGAGCCGCATCTGCGCCGGGGTAGGGCATAATATCGGGTGATAGATTGGGCACTAAGTTGCTTAGGGTTGCGGTGTCGGTGGTTAATGGGCTAACGGTATAGGCATCCCCAGCATAGGCGACAAGCCCTGTACTACCTTCTTGCCATTGTGTGAGTAAGTCGAGCGCTTTATAACGCGCTTGCGTTAAGCGGTTGGGTTTTATATCAGTAGCGTACATCGATAGTGACATGTCCATCACTAATATGCGCGCGTTACTATTGCTGTAACTGGGGCGTGTTTGAGATTCAAAACTCGGACCAGCTAGCGCCAGTACTGCGAGCAGCCAACTGATGCTGATGATCACAATGGCCGCGTTATGCTTTTTATCGCTCAAACCCATCGCCTTAGCCAGATGAGGTGCTATCAAAGCGTGTCGTTTGGCACGCAGAGTGAACCAGCCCAGCAGTAGTGCTAAGGGGAATAGTGCGGTTAACCACCAAGGTGTAAGAAAAACAAACTCAGACATGATTTCTCCTTAGTAGCGCTAAGAGTACAGAAAGCGCGAGCGCCATCGCCAGCGGATAACTAAACCATTCGCTTTGTGGACGCCAAGTTTGGCTTGCTTGGCTTATGGGTTCTAATTGATTAATGGTGTCGTATATTTTGGCCAGATCTTGGCTATTTCGTGCGCGAAAATATTGGCCACCAGTCATGGTCGCTATTTGTGTTAACGTCTTCTCATCTAAATCTTCCGCGGTATTGATTTTTCGAGTCATAAAAAACTCTTTGACCATCATTTCGCCAGCGCCAACACCGACTGTGTAAATGGTGGCATTGTATTTTTGGGCAATTTTCGCAGCTTCGATTGGGTCGAGCACGCCAGCGGTATTGCTGCCATCGCTGAGTAAAATCATCACCCGCTGTGGGGCATCACTATCGATAAACGTTTTGGTCGCAAGCCCAATCCCTTCACCAATGGCGGTTTGGGTGCCGATCAGCTTAAGGACGGCTTGGTTAAGCTGCTGGCGAATGGTGTTTTTATCCAGAGTCAGAGGCGTTTGTAGATAGGCGTGATCGGCAAATAAGACTAACCCAAGGCGATCACCTTCGCGCTTGTCAATAAAATCAGAGAGCACATTTTTAACGGCGCTCAAACGATCAATGTACTGATCGCCAAGCAGCATATCTTCTTGGCTCATGGAGTAAGAGAGGTCAACCACCAGCATCAGATCTCGGTGTTTGGGCTGAGCAATAACCGGGTCGCCAAACCACACTGGACGGGCTGCGGCGATCAATACTAAGCACCAAATAACGCTCGCAATGATTTTAGCGATGATCTGGTTTGGTGCTTGACGCTGATTATCTTTAGGAAGGTAGGGCAGGTGAATCGCTGCTCTTTCTTTTGCTGGTGGTAAGAATCGATAAACGACCAGCGGGAGTGGCAGCAGACATAGCATCCACCACCACAATAACTCTATATTTGCCAAAGCCTAGCTATCTCCGTTTTTTAGGCGGCAAAGCATCATTAACCCATTGATAGCAGTGATTAATCAGCTCTTGACTGTTTTCTGTTTTCTGCTTTTGGTATAACGCTTGCTGCCACAATGTTTCATTGGGAACAAAAAGAGGGTAAGAAATTTGTGAATCTAAAAAGGTGTACCACTCTTTGCCGGTAAGATGTGCGATTTCCATTCGAGGGTAGTAACAAAGCGCGGCTTGACGAAGTAGCTCAATCGCTGAAGAAGGAGTTAAATGCCCAAATTGGGGGTTGAGTAAACGCAGCGCCGTTTTTTTCGGGGCTAAGCGTTTACGACGCCAACGAATGGCTAACACCAGAATCAGCAGACAGAGCAGTATGCCCGCCGCGCTTGCCCACCATCCCCAAGCCAAGGGAAACCAAGAGGGTAGCTCAGGCAGTTGCATCGCGCTTAAATCTAAAAGTGTAGCTATTGATGATTCCTTCATTCTTTATATCCGGATAGTTGTTGCAACAAAGGTTTCTCACTAGAGAGTGAGGTATAAGAAATTGCCATAGTTTGACTCAATGATTTTAGTTTTTCTTTTTGAGATTCAAAGGCTTTTTTTAACCCTAAGCGCGTACTATTTTTCGAAAAGTTGAGCCAGCTCGTCTGTTGGTCATCGGTTACGCGTTCTACACCGCGAAATTGGGTCTCTCCTTGCTCTAATGGATCGTAAATGTGCACAATTTTTACACGATTATGTCTCTGCAATTGGTTGAGTATTGGTTGTAATGTGGCATTGAAATGGACGAAGTCACTGATCAAAATCACTTCACTGCCTTTAGGGCACAAACGATTCAACGCAGTTAGGCCGCGCTGCATGCTGTGTGATTTCGTTTTATCAAGCTCCAGCAGCTGTTGGTTTTGTAGTGTCACCAACTGTTGCAACAGCTGTAATGGCCCTTTTTGGCGGCTAGTCGGTTTTAACTCAACCAGTGTCGAACCAGTATCAATCACCGCGCCCACTCGGTCCTTGTTGGCAATGCTTAACCAACTGAGCAAGCTTGCCATGTGCGCCGCTTGCACTGATTTGAGCATTAACTGCGATCCAAACTGCATAGAGCGGCTCAGATCAACGTAAAGAATGACGGGTTTTTCTCGTTCTTCACTGAACAGTTTGGTATGAGGCTTTCCCGTACGCGCAGTAACGCGCCAGTCGATGGTCCGAATATCATCTCCTGCTTGGTATTGCCTGACCTCAGCAAAGTCCATTCCTCGGCCGAGTTGCTTGCTCTGATGCTGCCCCAATACTTGCGTCCATAAACTTTTAGCAGGTGGCAGCCAGCGAATAGCGTGCTGCTTGTAAGGCAACAGTTCAGCCAATGAAAGTGTGACACCCGTACTAAACGGTGGAAGTGACTCTTGCATAGTAAACCTTAGTCTTAGTGCTAAGCACTACCAACCAGTGAAAGTAAGTGAGTGATAACTTGGTTGGGATGTACGCCCTCAGCCTGTGCTTGGTAGCTCAATAATAGACGGTGGCGCAAAACCGGAAATACCATCGCTTGAACATCTTCAGGGCTGACAAAATCACGCCCACTGAGCCATGCATGAGCGCGAGCGCATCGATCAAGCGCGATGGTTGCTCGCGGGCTGACGCCCATCTCTAGCCATTGTGCCAACGTGGTATCGTAGTCTGCGGGTTTACGTGTTGCCATGATCAGGCGAATAATATATTGCTCAATAGGTTCGGCCATGTGAATGTTCAGCACTGCTTGCCGAGCACTGAAAATATCGCTTTGGCTTAATGTGGGCGGAGAGACTTTCTCAATTCCCTGTGCTTCCCCGCGGTTCAAACGTAAAATGGCGAGTTCATTTTCAGCGTCTGGATAATCAACATTTAAATGCAATAAAAAACGATCCAACTGCGCTTCGGGTAGAGGATAAGTACCCTCTTGCTCGATCGGGTTTTGGGTAGCCATCACTAAAAAAAGTTCAGGTAACGGGTAGGTTTTTCGACCTGCCGTGATCTGTTTTTCAGCCATCGCCTCGAGCATCGCAGCTTGTACTTTGGCTGGAGCGCGGTTGATTTCATCAGCCAATACTAATGAGTTAAAAATCGGGCCCGCTTGAAAGGTGAACTCACCTGTTTCAGGGCGGAAGATATCGGTACCGGTTAAATCGGCGGGGAGCAGATCAGGCGTAAATTGGATTCGATGAAAATCACCTTCTATGCAATCGGCGAGTGATTTTACGGCACGGGTTTTTGCAAGGCCAGGAGGCCCCTCGACCAAAATGTGCCCATCAGCAAGAAGTGCAACTAATAACTGTTTAACCAAACCTGTCTGGCCTATGACTTGCTGATTTAAATAGTGTTGTAGCGATTGAAATGCGTGCGATGGCATTGAATTGGTCTCCTGCTGTTTTGCTGAATTAGTAATTTATTGATTCGAAAAGTTCCATGAAAAGTGTGATGCATCAACTGATTGGCGAATTATTATCCATTTGGCGAAACGAAAGAATGTTTGGTCACCATACTTGACTATGCTTAGGAACAACCATTGTTGGCCGTGATCACATTCTACGTGAAGATAAATCGATTCTATCGATAAATTTCTCAAGAGAGAGGGTTTGTTGCCGATACAAAAAAGTTATTCATGACAAGACAATAATAAAGAGCGCAAATAATGTTCAAACTTAATTCGATGAGTATTAAGCAAAAGGTTGTATTAGGAATTACGTTCGCGGTACTCGCTTCGACGGTTATCGTTGGTGTAATGGCGCAGCGTCAAGCTCGAGAGGTACTGGAGCACCGATTAATTGATATCGAACTTCCCTCGTTACTTGATCAAATCAGTAGCCAGATAGATCGAGAAGTATCGCAATTGCTCTTTTCTGCTGAGCAACTAGCCAATAATGAATTCATCAAGCAAGCCGTTCAGACGACCGATATTAATGCTGACGCTGAGGCGATGTTGGTTAAGCAGCTCAATAATGTACGCGATCAATATTCGTTAAATGATGCTTCTGTGGCTAACCGAAAAACGGCGTATTACTGGAACCAAAATGGTTTTCTGCGTCAGCTTAATCAACAGCAAGATGGCTGGTTTTTTGGTTTTACGCAATCGGGACAAAAGACCATGGTCAGTATGTTCCAAGAGGCAAGTGGCGAAGTAAAAATGTTTGCCAACTACCAAAATGTCAGTGGCGATACGATGTCTGGTTTGTCGAAATCAATGGATGACATGGTGAACCTGCTCAATGGATTTAAAATCGAGGACACAGGTTTTGTCTTTTTGACCAACTCGAAAGGGGAAGTGCAAATCCATCGCCAAAAAGAGAAAGCTAAAGCCTCATTAACACAATTGTACGGCTCAAACGCAAACCAACTATTGAATAAAAGCCGCTTCAACCTGATTTCGACAACCTATCAAAACCAAGATGTTTTTGTCGCTAGTGTCTACGTGAAATCGATGGACTGGTTTGTGATTGGTTCAGTACCTGTGTCGGAAGTCTTCGCCGAATTAAATGCCGTTGCGCAAAAAATGTTGTTCACAACCTTAGCTGTGGCGGGTTTATTTATTTTGATGGGTCTTTTTCTCGCTAATAGTATTGCCAACCCAATTAAACAGATTGCACAACGCTTTACCGATTTAGGTAAAGGCGATGGTGATTTATCGCAACGGATTGAGGTATTGGGCCGCGATGAAATCGCTCAATTATCAGCGGGCTTCAACGGTTTTATTGAGAAGATTCATCAATCGATGAAAGAAGTTGCTTCTACCAGTCATGCATTGCAGTCGGCGGCGGGTCGGGTGTCGGAAAAATCGACGCGAACTCATGACAATAGCCAAGAACAGCGTGACCAAACTATACAAGTGGTGGCGGCGATCAATCAAATGGGGGCGACTATCAGTGAAATTGCTTCTAACGCGGCGACGGCAGCTGAAACAGCAAATCACGCGGCTGATAACACTGAAGTAGGACGTGAAGTGGTAAGCAAAGCCAAAGATGCCATCAGTCGTTTAGCCGCGGATATCGAAAATACGGGTAAAGTGGTGGAGCAGCTAGCATCGACCACTCAAGATATTGGCTCTATTTTAGGTGTTATCCGTGGTATTTCTGAACAAACCAACTTGCTGGCATTAAACGCTGCAATTGAAGCGGCGAGAGCTGGAGAGCAAGGCCGAGGTTTTGCTGTTGTGGCAGACGAAGTACGCAATTTGGCCAGCCGCACGGCCTCTTCAACGGAAGAAATTCAAAAGATGATCAATCAATTACAAAACGATGTAAAAGATGCGGTCTCGGCGATGTCTTCTGGTAAGGCTGTTACACAGGAAGGGGTTGACGCTTCCGATGAAGCGGTGAACGTTTTAGTGAATATTTCAGAGCGGATCCACGATATTTCCGATCGCAACACTCAGGTTGCCACGGCGACTGAAGAGCAATCAACGGTGGTGCACACAATCAATCAAAATATTGAAGAGATCAACGCCATCAATGAAGTGACCACCAGCACCGCAGAAGAGTTGGCAGAAGCGAGCCAAGAGCTGCGTGATCTGTCTGGCCGTTTAGATAAAATGGTGGGTAGCTTTAAGCTCTAGAATCATGAGGGGGAAATCGGTACACTTCCCCCATTACGTTTATGTTTAGGTAAGTAAAATGAGTGATTTCGAAAAAGAGTTAGCACAATTGTCGCAACAGGTGGCGGGTGAACCTGAAGTGAAACTGCCTTCGTTGGAAGAACAAAAAGCGATTGTGGCTGAGCTTAAGCAGCTAGAAGCGGAAGGCAAGCTGACGCCAGAAGTGCTGGAAAAGCATTTTGGACAGTTCTTTACAGAAACGGATACTCCCGTCCATTAATTCAAACCCACTTTATTTAATTTAGAGCACACAAGTTTATTTAGAGTACACAATAGTATTTAGGGCACACAGTAGTGGTGCCCTTTTTTATCAGAAAACGTTATTGAGTCATAGGAAGCTGTTGCGCGATATCTTCGAGTGCCTGTTGAAGGATCTCTGTCGTTTGCGCGCCTGAGATAAGATGGCGTTGCTCAATGATCAAGGCTGGCACAGCTTGAATTCCTGCCTCTAACCACTGTTGCTCTGTGACAGAAACGGTTTTCGCCCACGACTCATCAGTTAAAACTGCGCGGCAGATTTCTCTGTCTAAACCAAGGCTCTGTACTAGGTCGAGCAAGACATCATCGTCATCTAAGGCTTGCCCGAAAGTGAAATAAGCACGAAATAGTGCCATTTCCAGCTCTAATTGTTTTCCTTGGCTATTCGCCCACATTAATAATTGATGCGCTTTACGGGTATTATAAATACGCATGTCGTCACTGAAATTGAATTGAAAGCCGACTTCTTGCCCTAAGGCGCTGAGGGTTTGGCGTGCTTGTAAACTTGCTTCTATCGACGTGCCATATTTTTTGGCTAAATGTTGCTGTAGGTGTTCACCACCTATAGGCATAGCAGGGTTGAGTTCAAAAGGGTGCCAATGGATGTCTGCATCGATCGTATCGCTGAGAGCCAGCAGCGCTTGCTCTAACCGCTTATAGCCAATGATGCACCAAGGGCAGACAACATCTGACACGATATCAATGCGTAGTTTTTTCATTTTCTTCCCTACCGCGATTGGCAATTCACTGACCTTAATTATAGCGAGATTATCAGCATAAACTGTGACTTGTTGTGTAGCCCTTTGGAAAGCTAGGCGCTTTTTTATCGCTCTACGCCTTTTCTCTCATACAAACAATATTGCAATAAGGCTGATGGAATTGCTGAAACGCTCTCTATACTCTAAAAACGTTAAATGCAGAGAATTAAACTGCGCTTTGAGAAACAAGTGACGTATTGTGAGGTTTCGCCTCTTTCAACTTGTGAGTTAACCATGATGAACAGGGACATTGACGTATGACAAATGTTCAACCAACCGATGTGATTTTGCATGCTTTTGATTGGCCGTATCGTTTAGTCGCTGAGCGTGCAGAGCAAATTTTTCAACTGGGTTATAAAACGGTGTTGATTTCACCGCCGATGAAATCGTTCAAAACCGCTCAAGGTACAAAATGGTGGCAACGTTACCAGCCGCAAGATTATCGCATCATTGATAATCAACTGGGCAATACCCATGATTTTAAACAGATGGTTGAAACCTTAACCGCATTAGGCTTGCGAATTTATGCCGATGTAGTGTTCAACCATATGGCCAACGAATCCAAATTGCGTTTGGATTTACAATACCCGAGCGCACAAGACTTAGCTTCCTACCAGAATAAAAGCGATGAGTACCAAGCGCTGCGCCTCTTTGGTGATCTGACCCAGCCACTCTTTGATAAAGATGACTTTGTGGAAGCGTTTGGCATAAAAGATTGGAAGGATCGTTGGCAAGTGCAAAATGGCCGCATTACTGGAGGGGCGCATGATCCGGGTCTACCCACGTTGCGTGATAATGAACATGTGGTTGTACAACAACAGGCTTATTTAAGAGCGTTGAAAGCGTTAGGAGTCAAAGGATTTCGAATTGATGCTGCTAAGCATATGTCTATTGAGCATTTGAAGAAAGTATGGGCCGATGACATTACGCAAGGCATGCATATTTTTGGCGAGATCATTACTGATGGCGGTGCAACCAAAGAAGAGTACCAACTTTTTCTCGAGCCTTATCTGCAAGAAACCAAGTTGGGTGCTTATGATTTTCCACTATTTCAAACGGTATACGATGCGTTACAAACAAAAGGTAGCCTGAAATGGCTGATTGACCCTTATTGTTTTGGTCAGGCGCTTTCCAACAACCGAGCGATTACGTTCACCATTACGCATGATATCCCCAACAACGCTGTGTTTGCCGACCTCGTCATGGATGAAGCCTTAGAAAATATCGCCTACAGCTACATTCTTGGTCGCGATGGGGGAGTGCCATTAATTTACACCGATTTAAACACCAGTGGCATTTTGAACCATGCTGGTCTTCCGCGCTGGCAAGAGGCATGGTGTTCGCCACAAATGGCGGCGTGTATTGCTTTTCATAATAAAATGCATGCGTTGCCAATGAAAACGCTAGAAGCGAGTGATGACTTGTTAGTGTTCAGCCGCGGTAAGGAAGGGATAGTGGTTTTGAACAAATCTCAACGCAGTCAGCGCGTTGAAATTGATTGGACAAATCCAATGCTAGAATTGTTTACGAAGCAGCGGTATCAACCCAATAACCAAAAGATTGTCATGGATATCGCCGCTCGCTCTAGCGCCATGCTTTGTCGGCTATCAAATGTCTGATGGTGAATAAAACGGTGACTCGTTAGAAAAGTAAAGGCGCGTAATCAGCGCCTTTACTGAGTCTACCCAGTTGCTGCGGTAGAGGATTAAACGATAAATTTATTCAATATAGCATCTTGCTCTCTGATATTTTCGGTTTGAGCTTGCATGGCGATGTTGGCATTGTCAGCTGCGTCTGCAACTTGAACGGAAAGATCTTTGATCTTAACCGTGTTGTTGTTGATCTCTTCTGCTACCAAGCTTTGTTCTTCGGCTGCCGAAGCTATTTGGATATTCATATCACTAATTTGCTGAATAGCATCGCGGATTTTTAGCAGAGCATTATTTGCTTCTTCGGCACGATTGACCGCCTCAGCTGCCGTTGTTTTACTCTGATTCATCGCATTGGCAACAGAAGTAGCGCTCGACTGCAACTTCTCAATCATATTACGGATCTCCGTCGTGGATTGCTGCGTTCTTTGCGCCAGCGTACGCACTTCGTCTGCAACGACCGCAAAGCCTCGGCCTGACTCTCCAGCCCGAGCCGCCTCTATCGCTGCGTTTAGTGCCAGCAAGTTGGTTTGGTCGGCAATGTCGTTGATCACTTTCAAAATGGTTTCGATGTTTGCCGTTGCATTTTCTAGTGCACTTACCTCTGTTACTGCTTCATCAATACGCGTCGAAAGATTATCAATCGCTTGAGTGGTTTGGGTCACAACATTGGTACCAAATTCTGTCGCATCATCAGCATCTTTTGCCGCCGACGCCGCGCCTTGCGCGTTGTTGGCGACATCGCCAGAAGTGGTGGCCATCTCATGCATGGCTGTGGCTAATTGCTCAAGTTCATGCAGTTGATCACGCATCGCTTCGGCCGATTCTTGCAACCCCATCGAGGTCATTTCCGAACCGCGTAAAATTTCTGAACCGATGGCTTTAGACTGGGTAATTTGTTGTTGTAAGGCTTCAGTAAAGGTATTGAAACCGACCGCTAATACCGAGAATTCTTTATCCGTGTCGGTGGCTAAGCGTTGGGTTAAGTCACCACTACCAGAGGCAACGTTCTGTATTGCATTATTGAGTGCATCAAGCGGTTTCATCAACAGACGGATAAGCACAAGCAGTATCGCAATACTGAAGACTAAAGCGATTAACGTATAGATGATCGAACTGTTGCGCAGTGTTGCTAAAGACGCATAGGCGATCTCTTCATCCAAAACGACACCGACATACCAATTCTCTCCGGGTACTTTTGAAAAATCGAGTGTGTAGTGTTTGCCATCAATCAGCACTTGTTTAGGCTCTTCGGCGATAACCGCATTGCCTAAGTATTCTTTCATTGGCTTGCCGTTCATCTCTGCTCGGGGGTGGGCTATGGTTGTGCCGTCGGATGAAACAATAAACACATAGCCTGCATCAAATAATTTTACGGTGTTGACCAATTCTGCTAACCCAGCAAGGCTAACATCGTAGAAGATGGCGCCGATAAATTTGCCGTTATCTTTAACTGGGGTAGCAATAGACACCAATATTTCATTAGTGGCAGAGTCGGCGTAAGGTGCAGTAATAATCAGTTTGTCGGCATTTTTTGCATCAATATACCAAGGGCGCACGCGTGGATTCCATGATGCGCCTGGGTTCCAAGTAGGATCATTACTTATGTAAGAGCCATCGCTCTCAAAACCGACCCCAGCCAGTAAAAAAGTTTGTTTGACAATCGGCCTTGTGATGACCTTAGACATACTTTCTCGGTTAATGTCGACTTCCAACATGCTGGTGGCGTAAGCGGCAATGGCCTTGCGGCTATTGATCTCTGCACCAGCTGTATTGCTAACCCCATCCACTATTTCAGTTACACTCGCTTCAACTTGTGACTTCACTTCTTTTTGGACGGTGAAGTATTGTTGTATCGTCAGCAGAGTAACGGTGACCAACAGCAGCAAAGATGACGCCGCGACGATCTTATGGCTGAATTTCATGGCAATCCCTTCCATCAATAAATATTAATATTATTAATAAATGTATAGTTAGGGATTAATCATTCAGCCAGTAAACAATCCATTTTTAAGCGAAAAATTACAAATTTCGCCCGAGAACTAAAAGCGCAAGTTGTTGGCACTCTTGTTCATTTCCTTGGAAAAGCTCATCGACGATTTGGTTCAGCTTGATGCCAGACAGTTTGCGCTTTTGTGCCTCACGAACACGTAGTGCTATTTGACATTCAATTGGTAGCTCACTTACTTGATGTGGTTGCCACGCTGATAGCTTTTCGCTGAAGTTGTTTAACGATAATTTGGGTTTAAAATGCGTGGCTTCACTTTTTAGTACATGAAGAAGGTGCGAATAGATTTCATCGTTAGGTTGACATTGACTCAGGTGATCACAAGCGGCTTGGCTCAGTTCAGATAAGGTGACGTAACCCGCTTGATGGGAAAAATCGGCGGTTAAACGTACTGAAAAATCGACACGCTGCCACTGCGTATTAGGAAAAATAGTCAGCGAGCATAAACAGTCAAAAGGGATCCAAAAACTCTGCTTTGCTTCAACTGAATATTCATGTTTGCCAAGTTTACACAGTACTAATCCGCTCATTACTCGAATCAAACTGTGTTTGATGACTTTCTTGCGAGGGGTGACAACTAAGTTAGCAGACAGTAAGGCTTCAAATTGAATCGCGTAGTTCATGGTACTTCTCACTGATTTTGGGGCGCTAAGAGTACCTTGTCTCACAGAAAATGCCAAATATGCGAACTAAAATCACCTTATTCTGGTCTGACCTTAGTGAATCTGTTACGACTGTAGCTGCGAGCTACGTCAACTATGCGTAGAATGAGCCAGCTTTTTATTTGATGTATGAATATATGACCACCACAACTGATCCTTATGTAGATATCCGTCCTTACAACGACGATGAGATTCCAGCGGCTATTGACCGTTTAATCAATGATGAAGAATTTATCTCAGCTATTTTGCAACATCGTTTTGACAAACGATCTGCTTGGCTAAAATCGATACTGAGCCCTTTTGTAAAAGCATACTTAAAGTTTAAATGGGCCAAACTCACGTCCGTGGAAGCAATCCAACTTGAAGTGAAGAAATACCTCACAAAAACACTAGAATCAACGACACAAGGTGTCACCTTCAGTGGTCTCGATAAATTGGATAAACAGACGGCTTATTTATTTATTTCGAACCACCGTGATATCGCGATGGACCCAGCATTGGTCAATTATGGTCTGTATATGTCTGGGCATAAAACTGTGCGTATTGCGATTGGTGATAACTTATTGAAAAAGCCTTGTGCTACAGAGCTGATGCGTCTTAATAAGAGCTTTATTGTGAAACGCTCGGCTAAAGGCCCGCGCGAGATGATGAAAGCGCTCAGTACCTTATCTGCTTACATTAAACACTCACTTGAAACTGGAAATTCTATCTGGATAGCGCAAAAAGAGGGACGAGCAAAAGATGGTAACGATTTTACCGATCCGGCCATTTTGAAAATGTTCCATGTGGAAGGGCGCAAGCAGAAAATAGAGTTTGCTCAGTATATTCAATCGCTCAAAATTGTCCCGGTCGCGATTTCATATGAAAATGATCCGTGCGATATGGCCAAAGCGTGTGAGTTGTATGAAAAAGCGACGCATGGGCGTTATGAAAAAGGGGAATTTGAAGATATTGAAAGCATTGTCCAAGGTATTGTCGGTGAAAAAGGCCGAGTGCATGTTGGCTTTGGTGAAGTGATTACTCAAGCATTTGAAACGCCAGAAGCATTGGCGCAAGAGATCGATCGCCAAATTCACGCAAACTACAAATTATTCCCGATCAATAAGTTAGCGGCTGGGATAGAAAGTAGTGATATCACGCCAGATATCCGCGCTCACTTAGAAAGCAAGCTGACCCAAATCCCTGAAGGGGCACAGCGCTATTTACTCGATAGTTACGCCAACCCAGTAAAGAATCAGCAATAATCATTAAACGATGAAGAGAGGGGCCCACGGCTTCTTCTCTTCTCTTTTTCTAGCCTATCTTGCGACCGCGCCGCCAAGGGTCAGTTTGCTTGGCCATTTACTGATGACATTACCTCCCAAATAAATATTGCCATTGACGGTCATCGTGTCAGGAAATTCGGTGATTTTGGAACCGCCAATAAACAAACTCCCTTCCACAACCAAACCTTCGGGCAATTGGGTTAATGGCGTTCGAATTACGCTCAAATCCCCCTTGACTAAGAGATTCGCAGGCAGCGTTTCAAGCGGTGTGTCCGTGAAATTCAGGTAACCACCGACCTTGATTCTCATTGGCCACGATTTGATTTTACTACCCAGTAAGTTCGCATAACCACGAATAGTGGTGCCTTTGGGAATATTCTCTAGCAAGCTATTAGATGCTTCTAAACTACCCTGCACATTCAAGCCCTTAGGCAGGGATTTTATCGATGTCTTAGCAATATTTAGGTTGCCTTTGAGCGTGAGATTTTCGGGTAGTGTTGTGTAGGGTTTATTACGCAAATAGAGATTGCCATAATTATCAAGGTGGTTAAGGATTTGATATTGATCGAGCGGCTGTGACCATGCACAAGAGGCATAGAGAAGGTTGCATAATGTTAGTAAAAGCGAAAACTTATTCATAAAGCCTGCAGATGAAGACACGATACCTAAAGTATCGGCAGATTACGGTTAAGCTTCAATAATGCATTGCCTAGGATGAGAAAGCAAAGTGCTTGGGCGATAAAAAAGCGAGCCATGATTAGGCCCGCTAAGAGCAATTAGATTAACGAGCCAAAGAGCGCGACTTCAGTTCAAAAATAAGCTTTTCAGCACTGACTTCAAATTTGAAACGTGCATGCAATTCAGTAGAGTTATCGTCTAACGGTGAAACTTCAAACTCAACATTATCTGAAACCTGTTTGGCAAGAGCGAGGTACTTCTCAAATTCAGCTTCTAGCTGAGCTTTGTTGGGTGCCATGACCATCACTTCTGCAACTTCATCACCTTCTTTGATAATAAAGCCAATTTCGCCAGCGCAGCCACATGCTTCGCAGACTTGGATATCAACGTCTTTTTCGATACTCATTGTGAATCCTCTTAGTAAATGTATGGACATTCTAACGGGCAAATCGTTTATCAGCCACAAAAAGCCAATCAGGTTTGGGGCAAATCGCGTCTTATTTTGGTTGTTCGAAAGTTTTTAACCATCGTTATGAATTAATGAGTGTGATATTGCTCAAATAATCACTAGTTTTTGTGTCATAAATTTGTCAGAACAGTGTTCAGTTCGTTGCGAATTGTTGATGATTGTACGATTATTCGGTTGAAACAATTATTAATATTATAAATTGCGCTTCATCCATTAGTGGTGATGACTAACAAACTGGAAATTTAGGTTTTATTAGTGATAGCTAAAGGAGTGACAGTAACAAGCCAGTAGATAACGCTTTTAACAAGATAATTCTGGTTTGAATTTACTGTTTTAAGGGATGGTTTTTTAGACAGAAAATGCCATACCACGAGGGGTGATTCGCGAAACGGCACTATAATCGCAATTGAGTTAGATGGATTAATAAAAAAGAGAAGAGTCTGGACCATGCCAAAGCGTAGTAAAGAAGATACTGAAATCACCATTCAGAGAATAATGGATGCTGTTGTCGATCAGCTATTGAGACTAGGTTACGACAAAATGTCGTATACCACGTTGAGTCAGCAAACAGGGGTTTCACGAACGGGGATTAGCCACCATTTTCCAAAGAAAACCGATTTTACGGCCGCTTTAGATGGGCGGATTTTTAAGCTGTTTGTTGAGCATTTAGATTTTGAAAATGACCTTTCAAGCTTTTCAAATAGCTGGATAAATGCGCTGGAAAATGCACAATTTTTGGCTATTTTGCGTTTATTATTTCATCATGTTGTGACGACTGAAAATGCGGATGAATTTGCAGCAAACGGTGTCGATCGGTTATACAAAACGGTGGCTGTACAGTTTGGCAAAGAGAGCGCAAGGGAGCTTGAGTGGCTGATTGGTAAATCACTGATTAAAATGAGTCAATAATTTGGCACTTTGTGCAAGCTTGTATTGTCGACTTTAACACTAAAGCCAACTGAGAGGTTGGCTTTAGTGCTTTTTATAGAGAGATTGTGTCGATCAGTCGTACAACGTTGGGATCGGTTGACGTTTATGCTGAGTTGCTGTGTAAATCGCAACAAGACGGTCAATCACGTGCTGGGAAACAGGCTTCCCTTCTAAAAAATCATCGATTTGGTCATAACTTAAGTTTAACGCATCTTCATCTGCTTTTTGTGGTACGAGCTCTTCTAAATCCGCAGTGGGTGTTTTTTGAACCAATTGTTGTGGTGCACCTAATTGAGCCGCTACCGCGCGCACTTGACGTTTACTCAAGCCAAACAGTGGTGCTAAATCACACGCGCCATCACCAAATTTAGTATAAAAACCGGTGATGTTTTCTGCGGAATGATCCGTGCCGAGTACTAACGCACCAACAAAACCTGCAATTTCGTACTGCGCGACCATGCGAGCGCGCGCCTTTACATTTCCTTTCACGAAATCAATTTTGGTACTGTCAGTTGGAGTTAAGCTTGTGCCTTGTAGCGCATCAAGAGAGGCTGAGTGCAGGCCATCTACACCCGTTTTAATATTGACCGAAATTGAGTGTGTAGGTTGAATGAAGGAGAGAGCAAGCTGCGCTTCATCCTCATCTTTTTGTTCGCCATAGGGTAAACGAACGGCGATAAACTGATAGTCGTTAACAGCGTATTCTTGGTTGAGTTGTGTCACGGCGAGCTGGGCTAGACGGCCGCACGTTGTTGAGTCGACGCCACCACTGATGCCAAGCACTAAAGACTTACAACCAGATTCTACCAATTTGCGTTTAATAAACTCAACGCGCCGTTCAATTTCATAAACAGGGTCAATGGATGAGAGAACACGCATCTCATCACGGATCATTTGTTCCATTAGGGTTCCTTTTCCTGCAAGCAATATAAATCTTTGGTGTATCATACCGAAATCATCAGATTAGAAAACCGAGAAAATGGTTTTCAGACTTGAATAGGATTGCTATGACCAAAATTGCCGTCTTTGGGAGTGCTTTTAACCCTCCGAGCTTAGGACATAAAAGTGTGATTGAATCGCTAAGCCATTTCGATTTAATTCTGTTGGTACCGAGCATTTCACACGCTTGGGGTAAGCAGATGCTCAGTTATGAGATCCGTTGTGAACTTATTGATGCTTTTATTCGTGATTTGCAGTCAGATAAGATACAACGCTCAATAGTTGAAGAGGAACTGCAACAGCCCGGGCAGAGCGTCACAACTCACGCTGTTTTGTCATTACTGCAAAAACAATCACCTGATGCTGACATTACTTTTGTCATGGGCCCGGATAATCTGTTCAATTTTGCGAAATTCTATAAAGCTCAAGATATCTTACAACGCTGGTCAGTCATGGCCTGTCCTGAAAAAGTCGCGATTCGTAGTACTGATATTCGTCAGCGGTTAGCTGAAAATTTAGATATTGCCGATTTAACGACTATCTCTGTTAGGAAAATCTTGCAGCAAAGAAAACTTTACTAGACAATCCACGCCCTTTTCGTGGTCGGAGCTGTTTGCATTCATGAAGTTAAATGTGGCTGTTTGTGCGTTAATCATGTTTTCGTCGCTGACGGAAGCTTGCGATCTCTATTCCGGTTCATTATTAACGCCAGAGTTAGAATTAACACTAGGTACAGATAGTAGCCCAACAATGTTACCAGCATCGGGCGTCTGCTTTTCTATATTAGATAGTATGGGCTACGCATCGAAACAATTGCTGGCTTTAGGTTTATTTGAAGAATCTCCAGCCGACTCTTCTTACTGGGCCGATTGGTTTTTAAAAGCCGATTCGGATCCCCTGTTTACTCAGAAATTGGCCACAAGCTACATTGGCTTTGGAGTCTGGATACCCTCTGAATTGCTTGACGAGCAAAGTGATATGTCAACCGAAGAGTGGTTAATGAGTCACGGCTTACAGCTAAGTATCGGTTTTGGCGAGAAAAAAGCGGGTGAGCCGCGCATGCGTTTTGACTATCGTTGGCATGAAGATTTCGACAGTGTTGTCATGATGCAAATTGAAGTTCCCTTCTAACGTTTTCCCTCAGTAAACACACTCCCTCAGAAAACAAAAAAGCCAACCGCAATATTCGCGATTGGCCTATGTAAATTGTGAACAAAGAGTATTCACTAACAACGTCAGTTGGCTAGGTGACCCTCGGCTTAAGAAGGGTCGATATAGTTATTGCAGCATACGTGCCAAGTTTTATAGCGCTTAGTTGCTATTGTTTCCTTGTTTTTTCAAACTTTCCCAAGAAAATTTTTGCAGGCTGCAAATGCAAACTGCAAAAACGACTCAGATTGCTAATGCCGCTAGGTTCAATCACATTCACTCTGCTATCTCACTTTTATTTAATTACACATCTAACTAATTGGTGGTTTTTTGGTTAAATATTTAATCTTATTTATTTGTTTTAAATCAGTTAGTTATATGTATTGTTGTTATTTTTTTGAATTTTTGGGTTGAATTTTTCATTTGTACTGTTAGTTTATATAGAGGCTTTTAATTAGAGCTCTAACTATTTATGTGGCAGACAATGATTACAGCAGCACCTTGGGTTGCATACCCGGAAATTATGCAAACAAAGACAGAACAATGGACGTTTCGTACCCCTAATCAAGCCGACGGGCAGCGTGTACATGATTTGATTGGGCTATGCCCTCCCTTAGATGAAAACTCCTCATACTGTAACTTCCTACAAGCGATTCACTTTCAAGAGACCTGCATCTTAGCGGAAAGAAATGGCGAAACCGTGGGGTTTATTTCGGCCTATTTAAAGCCTGACAATTCTGATGAATTGTTTATTTGGCAAGTGGCCGTGCATCCAAATGCTCGTGGGCTAGGGCTTGCCTCACATTTGTTACATGAATTGCTCGCTCGTGACGTTATGGCTGATGTTCGTGTATTGGAAACGACTATCACGAAAAACAATCAAGGTTCATGGAGCCTCTTTAAGAAGTTTGATCGAGCACATGGCGAGCAAGGAGAGGTATCGACCTTTCTCGATCAAACTCGTCACTTTGAAGGAGAGCATGATACCGAGTATTTGTACCGCATTCCGCTCAAACCTCGTTCTAACTTAACAGGATAACTATCATCGTTATGGACATTTTTAAAAAGAAAGAATCAAACGTGCAATCTTATGCCAATCACTTTCCCGTGGTTTTCTCTACGGCAAAAGGGAGCTGGCTATTTACCGATTCTGGTGATCGCTACTTAGATTTTTTGGCTGGAGCTGGTTCGTTAAATTATGGTCACAATAACGCCCTCTTTAAGCAGGCGCTATTGGAGTACATTGATAAAGACGGCATTACTCACGGCTTGGATATGCACTCCTCTGCCAAGGCTGAGTTCCTCGCGGTATTTGAAAGTCTCATTCTTGAACCAAGAAACCTCGACTACAAAGTGCAGTTTACTGGTCCAACTGGGACTAATGCTGTAGAGGCGGCAATGAAGCTGGCCAGAAAAGCTACGGGTAGAAGTAATATTGTGGCTTTCACTAACGGCTTTCATGGTTGCTCTTATGGCGCACTTGCCGCAACAGGAAATCAACATCATCGAGGCGGCGCTGGGCTTAGCTTAGGTGGCGTGACGCGGCTCCCTTATGATGGCTATGCCAATATTGATGGCCTGTCGCTATTTGAAAATATGCTGAATGATAACTCATCGGGTTTAGACAAACCGGCTGCGGTATTATTGGAGGTTGTCCAAGGCGAAGGTGGCTTAAATTGCGCGTCCAACGAGTGGTTGCAACGCTTAAGTCGTCTCTGTAAGAAAAACGATATTCTGCTTATCGTTGACGATATTCAAGCTGGTTGTGGACGTACGGGAACCTTTTTCAGTTTTGAGCCATCAGCAATAAAACCAGATATAGTGACGCTATCGAAATCGCTCAGTGGTTATGGGTTACCTATGGCGATTGTGTTGCTGAAACCTGAGTTAGATGTGTGGAAACCGGGAGAGCACAACGGAACTTTTCGCGGTAATAATCACGCCTTTGTAACCGCTACAAAAGCGCTGGAAACCTATTGGTCAAATGATGATTTTACCACTCATATCGCACATCGAGCCAAGCAAGTGACGCATGTCATTCAAACCACACTGCGTCGTTTCCCCACACTGTTTAACCGCCATAAAGGGCGTGGACTAATGCAAGGCATTGAATGTAGCAGTGGTGAGATCGCCCATAAAATTGCTCGTCGTTGTTTTCAACTAGGGATGGTGATTGAAACCGCAGGCCCAAATGACGAAGTGATTAAGTTTTTCTGTCCACTCACTATCACAGAAACCGAACTTGACCAAGGTTTAGATATTTTTGCACAAGCGGTAGAAGAGCTAGCCTCTCAGTTAATTAAAAAAGCATCTTAGGAATAAAAAATGATTGTTAGAACATTAGAAGAGTGTCGCCAAAGTGAGCGCCGGGTTGTTGCTCAAACTTGGGAAAGCGTTCGTATGCTGCTGAAAGATGACAATATGGGTTTTTCATTCCATGTTACGACCATTTTTAAAGGCGGCGAGACCCATATCCACTATCAAAACCATTTGGAATCCGTGTATTGCATGTCAGGTGAAGGGGAAATCGAAGTGATAGGAGGGGAAACTTACCCGATAAAACCTGGCACTTTGTATATCCTTGATCAACATGACGAGCACTATTTAAGAGCTTATTCTGGTGCAGATATGGTTATGGCATGTGTTTTTAACCCGCCACTGACAGGAACTGAAACGCATGATGAAAAAGGTGTTTACCCAATCATTGAGTAATCACTCGCGACGATTCACTGCATTCAATTTAAAAGAAAAGGAGATCCCATGTCTTACACCGTAGAAAAAATCGGTGGAACATCAATGAGCGCTTTTGATGCTGTGCTCGACAATATTTTACTAAGGCCTCATCACCCTTATGATCGAGTGTTTGTGGTATCAGCGTATGCAACCATTACCGATGCCCTACTGGAATGCAAACGCACTGGCAAGCCCGGTATTTACCAGATGATCGCGAAACATGATACGCAATGGCAAGAAGCCATGTACCAACTTGAACAGCGCATGTTGCTAATTAATGAGCATTTGTTCGCCGATCCGATGAGTCGTATTCGCGCGGATAAATTTATTCGTTCGCGGATCTCAGAAGCAGTCAACTGCATTAATAATATTCTAGAAACGTGTCAATACGGGCAGTTTTCATTGCGTCAGTATTTGCCTCAGGTGCGAGAATTTTTATCTTCAATAGGCGAGGCTCATAGTGCCTATAACACCAGTTTGAAGCTAAAAACTCTTGGGATTAATGCATGCTTCATTGATCTCTCCGGGTGGAATAATGGGCAAGCAGGAAGCTTAGATGAGGTGATTTTGGCTGCCTTCGAAGACATTGATGTAGCAACGCAATTGCCAATCGTGACTGGCTACGCCTACTGTAATGAAGGATTAATGAAAACCTATGATCGTGGCTATAGTGAAATGACCTTTAGCCGCATTGCCGCATTAACCAACGCAACGCAAGCGATCATCCATAAAGAGTATCACTTAAGCTCCGCAGACCCGAGAATTGTAGGCGCGGATAAGGTTAGCCCGATGGGATTGACGAACTTTGACGTAGCAGACCAACTGGCTAATTTAGGTATGGAAGCGATTCATCCGAATGCGGCAGCTGGGCTGCGTCAGCAGGGGATTGAACTCAGAATCAAAAATACGTTCGAACCAGAGCATAAAGGTACTCTCATTTCCAATGTTCATAAGCCTCAGAACAATAAGGTAGAGATTATTGCGGGCAAGGACAAAGTGTTCGCCTTGCATATTTTTGACCAAAGCATGGTCGGGAAAATTGATAATGCCAGTTATGAATTGATGGAAGTGATCGCCGAAGCTAAGGTACATCTCGTTGGTAAAGAGATGAATGCAAACTCGATGACGTATTACCTCAGTGGCAGCAGCGATAACTTAAACCACGTGTTGTACAAAATAGAGAAGCGCTACCCGAATGCATCTGTATCAGGAAAAATGGTCGCCCTCATTTCCGCAATCGGTGCATCAATGAACACCAACAACGCATTAACGCAGGGCATGCAAGCATTAGTTAACGCAAAAATTAGCCCTATTGCCGCTCACTCGTCGATGCGTAATGTCAATGTACAATTCGTAGTTGAAGACAATGATTACAATCGCGCGATTTGTGTTTTACATGATGTGTTGATTGCGAAACCGCTATCTACCAAAAAAGCGGCTTAGCGGTTCAGATTGAAGGATCGTTCCCCCCAATCACATAGTAATCTACGTGATTGGGGATTTATTTTCTGAGCGGCTGTTTTTTTAAGTGGTTTAGCTCGCTTAGATTTCAAGCGGTTTGGAAAGCTACAACATCACTAAACTTGCTGTGCCCAAGAAGGCAAAGAAGCCGACAACATCCGTTACTGTGGTTAAGATGACAGAGCCCGCTAATGCTGGGTCAAGCTTAAACTTATCAAGCGTGATCGGGATGAGTACCCCAAACAGCGCGGCGGTAATGATATTTACGACAATGGCCAGTGAAATGGTGGCGCCAATCATCGCTGACTGGAACCAGAGCCCTGCCAAGGCACCAATGATCAACGCCCATAACAAACCGTTAATGGAACCAATACCAATTTCATTTTTGAGCAACGCAAAACGGTTACCCGGTGTAATTTGGTTCAATGCCATGGCACGTACCATCAAGGTTAAGGTTTGGCTTCCCGCAATACCGCCCATCGAGGCAACAATTGGCATCAACACCGCTAACGCGACAACTTGCGAGATGACCGTTTCAAACATACCTATAGTGACCGAAGCGAGGATGGCGGTCAGCAGGTTGATCCCGAGCCAAAGGCCTCGTTTTTTGGAACTTTTAATGATGGGTGCAAATAAGTCATCTCCTTCATCCATACCTGTACCGGCCATTAAGCGCGATTCGTAAATCTCTCGTTGTGTACTCAGGGCAAATTGCCAGTCAATTTCACCCACTAAGATTTCATGGTTATCAATGATGGCGACGGTCGGCAATTGGGAATGTTCTAACGCTTCTACTGCTTCAGAAAGTGATTGGTGAGCATTCAGCGTAAAGAGATCATCTTGCTTGATGTTTTTCAGTAAAGTTTTGCTTTCAGCAAGCAAAATTTCTGTATAACTCACGATACCTTGGAATTTTTTTGCTTTGTTGATCAAATAGATATGTTGTGGAGAGTCATAATGATATTTCTCCAATAGTATCTTGGCTTTGTCGACACTGATGCTGAAAGGCAAGGTATACACTTTACGGTTTGCCCAGTGGCCAACTTCAGTATCTTCATAGGCATTGGCTTGATCATACAATTCAAGCTCGTCGCGACTAATTAAGCGCAGCGCTTCACTGATGATTTCATCAGGCAGAGAATCGGCCCATTCGAGCAGAGACAAGTTATCGAGCTTGGCGAGAGTCAGTTTTAGTTCTATTTCTGACAGTGCGTTGATGATAGAAAAACGTACTTCAGCACGCATCTCTGTCAGTACATCAATGTGTAGCTCTAAGGGTAGGCTACGCCACAGACGTACCCGCTGCTCGACAGGAAAAGCTTCTAAGATGATTGCGATCGAGCTTTCATCAAGCCCACTTTCCACGTACTCGCCGAGTAAGTCGATTTGTTGCTGCTCATCGGCTTTTGAAATCGTTTCAATATGCAGTGAAAGGTCTTGATATTCGTTCAACGTTTTACTCCGATAGGAAGTTGTTTCTTCTCGATTTTTTTCACGGCTTTTTCCGGAGTTTTGTTTAATACAATTACAGGGCGAACAATAAAGAGGTTGTTTGGATAGAGCACTGTATTGCCATCAACATTCTCTAATACGACATTGAGTAGGTTCATGTCGACGATTTTACCTTCAACAAAATTTGCGCCATCCACCACTCGCACCCATAAACCGATGCGACAGTGGTTTTGTACAAATAAAACCAGAAATGAGGTGACGTTGCTCAGCAAAGACCAACCTGCAAACAAACCGACGCCAAGCAACGCAAAAAGTGATGAGCCAACAACCAATAACCCACGCAGTTCCACGCCCCACATCATTAGCAGAGTCAACACTAACACCAAGAAAAGTAAGGTCTTCACCAGCCAACGTGCTCGTTTAAGCCGATGAATATCGACTTTGCCTATGACCATATTCTCAAACCATCGCACGGTGTAGCTGGCTGTTTTAGGATAAATAAGCAACGCCATGATCGTGATGATCCATTGATAATTTTTTTGAAATAAGTCTAAGTATTCCATGACGAATCAGAAAAAGGAGATTTGGTTCAAAATAACCGAAATTCAGTCAATTACAACCTCTAATCTGGCTGAGGTTGATAATTGGAATTGGGTTGAGAAAAAAGTAACCAATTTGCTTTAGTCGGTCGAATAAAAACTAGAGAGGATCATCGGGTTCTAGACTAGACAATAGCGTCGATGCTTCTATTTCTGGTGTTTTCATCATCATCGATAACCGCTGTAAAGTGGAGAGAATGAGAGTTTGTTCCCATGCGTTTAATGCCTGAAATTGTTCAATAAAGCTATCTTTTAGCAGTGTGGGTGCTTTGAGTAATAATTCATCTCCTGTTGGGGTCAACAATGCATGAACTTTACGTTTATCTTGTTGATCTCGCTCTCGAATGATCAGTGCGCGCTTTTCTAAGCGATCCAAAATGCTGGTCGCTGTAGCTTGGCTCATATTAGTATGATCGGAGAGTTGCTTTATGGTCATATCGGCCGAGTTTTGGATCGCACGCATTAACAATAGTTGGGGGCTAGTGAGGCCAAAATCTTTGTTTATTTTTTTGGAATGGAGATCTGTCGCACGAATAATTTGGCGTATAGCGACCAGTACTTCTTCATGAATATCCAATACTTTCCTCCTTGAAAATAAGCAGAGCCACCCTTTTGATATGGGTGGCTCCATACTCTCTTACTTAGCGGCTTCTTTGGCGGTTTTTATCCACGAATCGAATTCAGATTGGTGAGCTTTTATCCAACCATTGGCATGAGCTTCAATATCTTTGGCAGAGTTTTTACCTTTACTCATGATCATGTTTTGCGCACTGATATCATTAATATTCAACTTCATGATTTCAAAAAGTTTTGCTGCGGCTGGGTTTTCTAGAGCGAATTTTTTATTGGCGACAATCAGCATACTGTTCATCTCAAAGCCGAAGTTCTTTCCGTTGGGTAGGGTTGTATCGATATTTTTGCGCTCACCAGGTAGGGCAGAGAAAGGGACTTCAAGCCAAGTGACATCTTTACCAGGGACCAAAACCCCACTAACCCAATAAGGTGTCCAAGTGTAATAAAGGATAGGGTCGCCTTTTTTGTAGCGTGAAATTGTATCGGCAATGATAGCGGCATAGTTACCTTGGTTGTGAGTAACGGTCGGTCGTAAACCGTAGGCGGTTAAGTGCTCCTCAATCACCATCTCACAACCCCAGCCGGGTGTGCAGCCAGTTAAGTCTGCTTTACCATCGCCATTTGCATCAAACAGCTTGGCGATTTTAGGGTCTTTTAACTGAGCAATATTGGTAATACCGTATTTATCTGCCGTTTTTTTATCAATCAAGTAGCCTTGCGCTGCTCCTGATATATATTGACCTTTTCGATAGAACTTAGCGTCGCCGCCCGCCATCGAGTATTTGTCGGCGTGTAAAGGAAACCACCCAACGGCGAGATAGGTTGCATCGCCTTCGGCAATCGAAGTATAAGCCACGTTGTAGTCGACTTCCTTGGTCGGTTTGACATCGTACCCCAGCGCTTCCATCGCTTTGTTCACGATGAGAGTTTGAAATGTTTCTTCAGCCACTGTCGATTGCACGGGTTGTAAACTAATACCTTTGCCAGGAAGTTTATCAGCCCAAGCGCTGATGGGTAATGCCGCCGATGCGATTAAACTGGTTGAGATTAACGTCTTCCATGCGTAATTCATTTCTGTTCTCCTAGATTGTTGGCACTCTGATGAGTCAGTTTTTGCTTCAGTAAATAAAAGGGTGAGATAGGGCCGGTTTGATACCAGCGTACTTTTTGATCGCGATTTTCTGTACCGATATGCTGAGTTAGGCGATCAAGTAAGATGGCGAGAATGACAATGCCAAGTCCCCCCACGGCAGCGAGTCCCATATCAAGTCGGCCAATACCACGCAAAACCATTTGCCCCAAGCCACCGACAGCAATCATGGAGGCAATTACAACCATCGACAGCGATAGCATCAGTGTTTGGTTGACACCGGCCATAATGGTCGGCATGGCTAGTGGTAACTGAATACGGTAGAGCATCTGTTTTGGACTTGCGCCGAATGCATGGCCTGCTTCGATAAGCTCTTCGGGAACTTGTTGAATACCTAAGATGGTTAAACGAACAATCGGTGGTAGGGCGAAAATAATGGTTACCACCACGCCAGGTACGTTGCCAATTCCGAACAACATTACGATCGGGACTAAATACACAAATGCGGGCGTGGTTTGCATCGCATCCAAAACGGGGCGGATGAATTTTGCAGCCGTTTGATTTCTGGCCAGCCAAATCCCAAGTGGCAAGCCAATCAATAGGCAAAAGAATACCGAGGTCATGACCAAGGCGAGGGTGACCATTGCTTGTGACCACGCTCCGATTAATCCAATCGTAATCAGTGAGGCTAATGAAGCGATACCCATTTTAGGTCCAGCAAGTTGCCATGTGATCAAAAATAAAATCAACAACATCACAGGTGCTGGCGTTGAAACTAACGTGGTTTCAAATGAACTTAAAATAAAATCAACAGGTACTCTGACAGCTTGAAATAATGGCCTACCGTGTTCCACTAACCAACCCAGCCCGGTTTCAACCCAGTGATCAAAGGGGATAATTGCATCTTGAAATGGGTGCAGCCAATCGAAAGGCGCGGGAGCGTCGGTTGCGCCATTTAACCAATCACCTGCTGTAGTTGGAGACGCAGTGGTCGCTGACCAAGGATCGCTGCTGACAGGCGTTTGCGCGGCAGACGCCCATGGGTCAAGCGCCTCTGTGGATTGAATGTTGGTTTCCGTTGTCATAATTATTCCCTATCCAAAGTCTGCAATAAGCGTGATTTGGTGATCACGCCGTAATAATTTCCCTGCTGATCGACAACAGGCACGGCGTAGGGGACTTCAGCAACTTGGCTGATTAATTCACTAACAGACAGCTCCGGATCAACCGTCACAATGTCAGGCAGTAGTGCCGCGCTAAGTGATGTTTGTTGCTTGAGAGCTTGTTTCAGAGAGTCGAGCGACACAATGCCAGAGTATTTATTCGTACGGTCAACTACAATTCCGTAGTCTCGGTCATGATCCATCAGTAACTGCATTGCTGCAGCCGGGCCATCATTGTCGTGTTTTTTAAAAACGGCCGCGGGTTTTTTACGGGCAATGTCTTTAGCTGAAAAAACACTGGCAACATTAACGCCACGAAAGAATGAACTGACGTAATCGTTAGCAGGATGATGCAATATTTCATCGGGCGTGCCCGTTTGTACGACGATGCCATCTTGCATGATGGCGATACGGTCACCAATTCTCATTGCTTCATCAAGGTCATGAGAAATAAAAACGATGGTTCGCTTATCATCATTTTGCAGGCGGATTAGTTCATCTTGCATTTCGGTGCGGATTAACGGGTCGAGTGCGGAAAATGCTTCGTCCATTAACAAAATGTCAGGGTCGTTGGCGAGTGCACGGGCCAAACCAACGCGTTGTTTCATCCCACCCGATAACTCATCAGGGAATGACTCACAGTAGGCGTCTAAGCCAACCCGAGCGAGCGCTTCTTTTGCACTTTTATTACGTTCATGAGCCACCACTCCTGATAGTTCTAATCCAAAGGCAGCGTTTTCAAGAACGGTCATATGTGGCATGAGTGCGAAGTTCTGAAATACCATTGAGATATTTTTACGTCTTACATCGCGCAGCTCTTGCTCTGAAATATGAGCAATATCCTTACCCTTCAGTAAAACACTTCCTTGGGTTGGCTCAATCAGGCGGTTCAACAATCGAACTAAAGTGGACTTGCCCGAACCGGACAAACCCATAATGACAAAAATCTCCCCTTCATTGATTGAAAGAGACACATCCTTGACCCCAACAGTGAGCCCGGTTTGCTCGAAAATTTGGTCCTTATCCAACCCTTTTTCTAACAGCGGGAAAGCCTGTTGTGGAGTCTCTCCAAATACCTTGTAGAGGTTCTTAACTTCTAACACGGGTGACATGATTTACATCCTTTGTTCTTCATGGCTATTTAATGTTTAGCCGTAAATATGTATAGTACACTAAACATTAATTTGACGGTTTTCAAGTTTTAACCCAGTTATCATTAGCTATTTTGTCATTAACTTACTGATTTTTTATATCAAAAATAAATTTAAAAAAACAAAAAATAGTTTGAGTTAAAATGGTTGTGTGTGGATGACAGGCCAGAGAAATTTGGGTCCATCGGTGTGCAGATTTGAAAATGGCGACGAATAAATCGACAACGTGTCTGATGAAAGAGGTAGAGAGTGAGAAAAATAAATGAGCAACCGATTGTGCGGCAATTATTGCCGTTATTCTTGTTCCTGATAGTGCTAACGTCTTTCCCAACGCTGGCACAGGAAGAGCCCTATTCTGAATCGCCAATACTGGATCGTCCTTTGGTTGAGCGCTACATATTGGATGAGTTGAAAGCGTTAAGACAAGATCAACAAGATCTTGAACGGCGACTCACGATTCAAATTACCGACAGAGAACTGTCCGTTGCAGACAAGTCACTGAATTACTCGAATGTGACGGTGACCTATTTTTTCTATGTCATCGCTGGTGTTGCCTCATTAGTTGCATTAATTGGTTGGCAGTCACTTAAAGAAGTGAAGCACAACACGCGTGAGCTGGCCGATAAACGGCTAAATCAAATTGCGCAGGAATATGAGAAAAAATTCCTCGCCTTGGAGCGAGATCTTAAGCGCAAAACACGCATCATTACCGAAAACAACCGTGAAATTGAAATTATTAATGAAATCCATAACTTATGGTTGAGAGCGCAAAGTGTCCAAACACCAGAGCAGCGTATTGAAGTGTATGACGAAATTTTAAAAATCCGTCCCGGAGATTTGGAAGCGTTGACATACAAAGCAGATGCTGCGATGGAAATTCGGGAATACTACTGGGCACTGAGTCTATGTAATCGCGTGCTAGAGTTAGATGATGCTAATGCGCCAGCCTTGTACCAACGAGCATGTGCGTATGCGCGTATCGGAGCCGAAGAACAAGCGATTGAGGATTTACAAAGAGCCACGGAAATTAGCGCTTCATTGCGAGATTTAATTGCAGAAGAAGCTGATTTAGAAGGGCTACACGGCAATAAGAAGTTTGACGAGCTGATCAGTAGCAACATTTGATTTGTATTAAATTTCATCCACTTTTTATAGCGAACTGGTGATAATCAAACGTAATCTTAACGACAAATTATTATCATTAGACACACATACGCTTTTAACCGTTAATGCGCCTGACGTTACAGGCGTCAAGTCGTGATATCAGACTTTCTGATTCACTTTTTACTCTCTGTTTTTGTGAGATTAGATGTGGAACAACCATCCAAATTAGATCGCGTTCGCGCTGACTACAATGTTCATTATTGGAGCCAAGGCTTCTTCGGTATTGACAATCAAGGCGAAGTTTATGTTTCGCCGCGCCATGATAAGGCGCACCAAACCCCCTTGAGTTCGATCGTAAAGCAGCTTGAAGCGCGTGATTTAAATTTGCCTGTGCTTGTACGTTTTCCGCAGATCCTGCATCAACGCGTACATAACATTTGTGACGCCTTTAATCAGGCGATTGAAGAATACCAATATCCAAACAACTACCTGTTGGTCTACCCAATCAAAGTGAACCAACAAAAAGAAGTGGTAGATGAGATTTTAGCCAGCCAAGCGCAGCTAGAGACTAAACAGCTTGGATTGGAAGCGGGCAGTAAGCCAGAATTATTGGCGGTATTGGCTTTAGCCCAACAAGCAAGTTCAGTGATTGTATGTAACGGCTACAAAGACAGAGAGTACATTCGTCTGGCCCTGATTGGTGAAAAGCTTGGCCATAAAGTATTCATCGTTTTGGAAAAATTGTCTGAGCTGGATCTCGTGCTGAAAGAAGCGAAAAGCCTAGGCGTGAAACCACGTTTAGGGCTCCGTATTCGTTTAGCTTCTCAAGGCGCGGGGAAATGGCAGGCGAGTGGTGGTGAAAAATCGAAGTTTGGGCTCTCTGCCTCTCAAGTGTTGACCGTTATCGAACGCCTTAAAAAAGAGCAGCAATTAGAAGCATTGCAACTGGTGCATTTCCACTTAGGTTCGCAAATGGCGAATATTCGTGATGTGCGTAATGGCGTGAACGAAGCGGCGCGCTTTTACTGCGAGCTGCGTGATATTGGTGCGGAGATTGACTTCTTCGATGTGGGTGGCGGTTTGGCGGTGGACTACGACGGTACACGCAGTCAATCATCCAACTCGATGAACTATGGTTTAGCTGAATATGCACGCAATATCGTAAGCACGGTGAGCGATGTGTGCCAGTTATATAGTCAGCCAAGGCCAGTCATTATTTCTGAATCAGGCCGCTCGATTACCGCGCACCACGCCGTACTTATCACTAATGTTATTGGTACAGAAGCGTATTACCCAGAAGAGATTCCAGAAGTCGGTGAAGAAGCTCCGGTATTGCTACAAAACATGTGGCGTAACTGGCAAAGCTTAAGTGAAGGCTCTGATGCGCGTGCACTGATTGAAATTTACAACGATACGCAAAGCGATCTGTCGGAAGCGCACAACCAGTTTTCGACTGGCGTTATTAACCTTCAGCACCGTGCTTGGGCTGAACAGCTATCGCTGCGCATTTATCACGAACTGACACTGCAAATGAGCACCAAAAACCGCTTCCATCGTCCTATTTTGGATGAACTGAATGAGCGTTTGGCGGATAAGTTTTTTGTTAACTTTTCACTGTTTCAATCATTGCCAGATGCGTGGGGAATCGACCAAGTTTTCCCTGTGTTGCCATTGTCTGGCCTTGAAAAAGTGGAAGATCGCCGCGCCGTGATGCTGGATATCACCTGTGATTCTGATGGTGCAATCGAGCAGTACGTCGAGGGGCAAGGTATTGAAACGACGCTGCCAGTGCCAGCATGGAATGCCGATGAACCGTATTTGATGGGATTCTTCCTTGTAGGGGCCTATCAAGAGATCTTAGGCGATATGCATAACCTATTTGGCGACACACACAGCGTGGTGGTGAACATGGTAGAGAATGGCGAAACCGAAATCGTATCGATCAACGAAGGAGACACGGTTGAAGATATGATGCGCTATGTCCATATTGATGTGGATGCCATCCGTAAAAACTACCGCGAATTAGTTAGCCAGCGTGTGGCGGTTGAAGAACAAGAAAATGTATTGCAAGAGCTTGAGCAAGGCTTGAGCGGTTATACCTATCTAGAGGATTTCTAAATGAATGATTTGTTTACTAAAACTGATTATTCCCTGTATTCCAATGCGATGACGTTTGTACGTCGTCCTTATGTTAAAGACCCAGTAAGTGCAGATGCCGATGTCGTGGTACTGGGCGTACCTTTGGATATGGCTACATCAGGTCGCCCGGGGGCGAGAATGGGTCCAGATGCGATTCGTCGCGCTTCAGTGAACCTTGCATGGGAAGGTAAAAAGTTTCCTTGGAACTTTAACTTGTTCCAAGATACCAAAGTGATCGACGCGGGTGATTTGGTGTTTGATTGTGGTGACGCTGAAGATTTCACTTATCGCTTAGAAGCGGCGACTAGCGAAATTCTAAAAAGTGGCAAAACCATGCTTGCTTTAGGTGGTGACCACTTTATCACGCTGCCTATATTGCGCGCTTATGCCAAATATTATGGCGAAATGGCATTGATTCACTTTGATGCTCATACAGACACCTATGCCAATGGCAGCGCTTATGATCACGGCACTATGTTCTATCATGCGCCGAAGGAAGGGTTAATCTCAGCCAAGCATTCTGTGCAAGTGGGTATTCGTACCGAATACAAACAGGAAGGCCACGGCTTTAATGTCATCAATGCGATGCAAGCGAATGATATGTCAGTGGAAGAGATCGTCGCTAATATTCGTCAAACTATTGGTGATAAACCCGTATACCTGACGTTTGATATTGACTGCTTAGATCCCGCTTTTGCTCCTGGAACGGGTACGCCAGTATGTGGTGGATTGAATTCCGATAAAGTGCTGAAAATCATTCGTGCATTGGCCGGTATTAATTTGGTGGGAATGGATGTTGTTGAAGTTTCTCCTCCGTACGATCAAAGTGAGCTAACTGCTTTGGCTGGTGCGACAATTGCTCTAGAGCTGCTTTACGTTTGGGCTTCTAAGCCAAACGTGGCGTCATAAAAAATAAGTCAGCGCGCAGCATCACCACTGCGCGTTTTTCTTAACCATCGTCTCAACATATTTCCATTAAAAATCATCATCTTGTCTTTCAATGTAAAATTCACTTTGCGCACTCAATAATAAATATTAATGACATAACTTGCATAAGTGTTCGCCGTGTACCAATTTTATTAGGTTGGCTAGGTGTCTCATTGGTCTACCATTCATATTAATAATATGATCAAGTTTCACCTTAATCTTTCTAGCTGTTACACGGTGAGGGTGAATCTATGACTTTAGGTTTTAAAAGCAGAATATATGTGAGCGTAGCACTGCTCGTTGCGATTTCTTTAATCGTTTTGGGTACCATCAACATGCTGTCGTTAAAAGAGAAGATGATTACCTCTTTAACCACAGAAACTCAAAACAAGCTCAACTATCACGTTTCTGAACTCGAATCTTGGGTGAAAACACGTTATCAAGCCGTAGTTAAAGGTTCACAACATTTCCGATCTGCTCTTTCTGATCAAGAGAATGTCAACTTAGTTCGATTGTTAGCTGAGAGTGCGCAAATTTCAAATGTCATTATGGCGTATGACGATGGCCGTGCCTATATGTCGTTTGACAAAGACAACGGAGTTGTTACAGGTCAACAAAATTTCACCAGTAGGGATTGGTATCAACAAGCAAAAACCTCTCGAACTGCTCAGGTAACTGAAATTTATGAAGATAAAATCACCGGAAAACGCGTGATCAGTGCTGTGATGCCCGTCTATGAACAAGGTCAATTCATTGGAGTACTGCTTGGCGATATTCAACTGGATGAGGTTATTGTCCAAGTTAGTAATATGCGCTTTGCTGGCGGTGCAGCGACACTAACCGACAAGAATGCTGTCTTTTTTGCTAGTGATGATCCTAGTGATATTGGACGGACGCCCTCGCAAGTCAGCCCTAATTTCCTCGAAATGGAGAAACTTTTTAGCCAGCAGGATGCTGGTCATTTGTCATTTCCTTATTTAGGCATTGAATTTGATGGTTATTTCAAGCGCGTTAACCTAACCGATAACATGTACTGGACCATGATGGTGTTTGTCGACAAAGGTACGGCGTTAGCTAATGTGTATGAAGCGCAAAGTAGCGCTATTTACACTGGGGTGATTTTGCTCATTATCAGCGTCGCGGCAATCTTCGTCATTCTTAATTATATCTACAAGCCTTTGCTACGCCTGAAAAAAGCGGTACTTGATCTTTCGAAAGGCTCTGGTGATTTGACACGCCGCTTGGAGGTGAATGGTGATGATGACTTAGCGCAGATAAGCCAAGGCTTCAATTTATTCTCAGAAAATCTACAAAAAATGATGTTGCAAATATCTGATGCCAGTCAAAACATCTCCTCTAATATTGAGCAGTTAGGTCAAACGGCAAAGGAAAATGAGCGGATGCTGCTTTCGCACTCATCTGAAACAGAGCAAGTGGTGACGGCCATTACTGAAATGAGTGAAAGTGCACGTACTGTGGCAGAGAGCGTCACGCAATCGAATCACATTACTGACTCGGCGAGCAAAGAGGCCAAACAATCGATTATTATTGTGAATAATGCGGTTGAAACGGTCAGCTCATTGGTGAGTGATGTTGAACAGATGTCTGAGCGCATTGCCAATATGAACAAAGATGCGATCAAGATCAGCGAAGTATTGACCGTGATTGGCGCTATTTCAGAGCAAACGAACTTGCTTGCGTTGAATGCGGCGATCGAAGCGGCGCGTGCGGGTGAGCAAGGCCGTGGGTTTGCGGTGGTTGCAGATGAAGTTCGTGCTTTAGCGGCGAGAACGCAAAACAGCACTACTGAAATATCAGATATGCTGGCCAAGCTACTTGAAGGGACGGATAGCGTTGTAGCCGCAATGGACAAAACTAAAAACCAATGTCAAACCACAGCAGATAAAACGTCTGAAGTTTCTGGCAGTTTAAACATCATGAGCACTTCCGTGTCCGAAATTGATGATCTGAGTACCCAGATCGCAGCTGCGACCGAACAGCAAAGTACAGTCGCAGAAGAGCTCAGTCGCAATATGCTAGCGATAAGAGACATCGTTGAATCATTGGTGGTGAGTGGCAGACAAACCGTCAGTGCTACAGAGTCACTCTCTTACTCAAACCATGAGCTTGACCGCTTGGTCTCCAACTTTAAGTTAAAGTAATAAAACGCCGCTAACGCGGCGTTTTATTTGGGATTAAGCACGGAGAGAGCATCATGAAAACAGCGTATTATAGCGTGTGGCTAGATGAGCACGCCAACCAACTGAACCCTGCGTTTGAGCAAATTTTCCAGACAGTGAAAGCGCATTTTTTTGCTCGCGATCCCAATCGTTGGCCTTTGTATCGTATTCACGAGATCGCCCGTTGGCTTGAAGAGCGAAAAATTGATGCGCCAACCGTGGTAAATACTGCATTGCAGCAACAATTACGGCATTCAAACACCATTCCTCGACACTCGAGCCACGCCATTCACCCTTTTAACGACTTAGCGCTTTATGCCGCCAAACGTTCAAAAAACTGGGATGACCCTCGCTCAGTGGAAAATGTGATCTCGACACCTTGTGATCCGGCCATTCACGGTGCGCTACTTGCGACTATTGCCAACCCTAACTTGGTTTATAGCGAATATGCGGGAGATGCCATTGAACTGGAAAAATTAGTCGTGCGGCAAATCGCGCATTTAGCTGGTTATGATAGTGATCAAGCGACTGGAGTATTCACACAAGGAGGTACATTTTGTAATTTGTACGGCTATCTATTAGGTATTCGAAAAGTGTTGCCAAAGTCAGCTCTGAATGGTTTGGCGGGAGAAGATTACAGGATATTCAATTCAGAAGCGGGTCACTATTCAAACATGACAAATTTGTCGTTGTTGGGGGTTGATGTTCAAGGTAAAGCGATTCGGATCAAAGTTAAAGATAACAATGAAATGGATTTGGCTGAATTAGACCAACAATTGATTTTCTGTTTTAAAAATGGCATTGCTGTTCCTAGCATAATGCTGACATTTGGCAGTACCGATACCTTCGCAACTGATGATATTGAACAGGTTTATGCGATAAGAGAAAGAAGATGCCAAGAATATGCGATTTCGATAAAACCACATATTCATGTTGATGCTGCTGTTGGGTGGAGTATGTTGTTTTTTCAAGAGTATGATTTTGAACGCAACCCTTTATCGCTTAATCGTGCAACATTGACGGGTATTGAATCCTTATTGCCGAGGATTAAAAGTTTACAATTAGCGGATTCATTTACGGTCGATTTTCAAAAATGGGGTTATGTCCCTTATACTTCCAGCTTGGTGATGCTCAAAAACAAACACGATCTCGCGGTATTAAAAACAGACCCCGGTTATTACTCCTACTTTGAACATGCTCAAAGAGAAGAGAGCCATTTGCAATCGACCATTGAATGTTCACGCAGTGCCGTGGGTGTTTTTTCTGCCTATTCAGCACTGCAACATTTAGGTATCGAAGGCTACCAAACCGTGATTGGTCATACATTGCAAAATGCTAATTATTTACGCTGCCAATTAGCCGCTCTACCACACTGCAAGGTGGCAGCAGTAGAAAACCAAGGGCCAAGTGTTACTTTTCGTCTCTATGATCCACAGAAAGTGACGTGTGCTGAATCGATGTTTGAGCAAGAAATGAACGTCGCACGTCAGGGCTCTATGGTTGATTCGATAGTAGAGAATACGCTCTACCATCGTCATCAGTTCTTATCTCATAAAGGCCAGCATCTCAACACCAATTGGGTCGATTCGATTGCGCGCACTCATTATGATGACACTGGACATTGCTTACATATTCCGGGAGAAAAAGCGGTTTTAATGAACCCCAATACCACCCGAAAACATATCGAACAGTTTTGCCAAAACATTGTTCGGCGCTAGCCATGGAAAGGGTGAGCGCGAACTGAAATGAATGACTAGTCACGTCAATGTAATGTTATTTTTCACCACGGATGCGGTATGAAGAATGTATTACCATGTGCGCGTGATATTAACCTGAATGTTACATTTTAGATAACAAGCTGTCTCAAGGAACGATAATGAAAAAACAACTGTTGACCCTAGCAATTAGCGTTTGCTTTACCTATGTGGCGCAAGCGAATGAATGGGGATATGAAGGTGAACGTGGCCCTGAACATTGGGGACATGTTTCTAAAATTTGTGAAATGGGTAAAAATCAAAGCCCAATTGATATCAATGGCCTCGTTGAAGCTGATTTAAAATCTTTGGATATCCACTATTCAGGCGTTGTGGGTGCATTGACCAACAATGGACACACGCTGCAAGCCTCAGTTTCAGGAAAAAATACACTGGTAGTGGATGGTACAGAATTCGAACTCAAACAATTTCACTTCCATACCCCTTCTGAAAACTTGATTAAAGGACAACAATATCCTTTAGAAGCGCATTTTGTGCATGCTGATGCAGCTGGCAATCTGGCAGTTTTGGCGGTGATGTTTGAAACGGGCGCACAGAATGAACCATTAGCTCAGCTTACTGCGGAGTTGCCTAAAGTTGGGGCGAGTGTGCCGTTAGCAAAAGAGTTAGCAGTACAGTCACTGTTACCTAAGCTAGATGAGTATTACCGTTTTAATGGGTCACTCACAACGCCACCTTGCAGTGAAGGCGTGAGATGGTTTGTGGTCAAGCAGCCGAACAGTTTGTCACAGCAACAAAGTGCAGCACTACATAGTGTGATGGGAAATAACAATCGGCCCATACAAGCTCACAATGCTCGCTTAGTGCTAGAAAAAGAATAACAACGTTCTTTAAGCGATTTGAAGTCGCAGTCGGGCTCACAGGGTTTACTATTGCCTTTCCGCTCTGCTTCTTCAAAATTTAGGTGTAAGTGCTTAATTTAGCTAAGCTAATTTTTGTGCTTATTCATTGACAGCATTTAATGTATAGCGGCTTGCACTGGCTAAAGATAGTGGTTTTGAAAACCAATAGCCTTGTAAATAAGTTGCCCCCATCTCTTTAAATTTTTGGTACATGTCGCCATTTTCAACCCCCTCAATAACAATGTCGACGCCATTGGTGTGACAAAACTGGATGAGAAAGGCTAAATATTGTTCTGATGCTGGGTTAGTCAGTGTTTTCCATACAATACTTTTGTCTATTTTAATTTGATTGAGGGGCAAATCAAAGAAGCTATTGAGTGAGCTAAAACCAGCTCCAAAATCATCCAGCGACAGTTGAAACCCCATTTCATTTAAGGAGTGAAGCTGGTTAATCGCATTTTTATCGCCATCGAGTATGACAGTTTCCGTCAGTTCTAACACAATAGAAGAGGGCAATACACCGGAAGCCTTAGCCATTGTTAGTATCTGTTGTGGGAAGTCACTTTTCAGAAGTTGAAGGACTGAAACATTAATATTAACCCGAATATTAACCCCATTTTGTTTATTGTAACGGCCAATAAACTCACAGGCTTTTTTGAAGACAAAATAGCCTAAATCAACAATCAGCCCCTTTTTTTCCGCAACGGGAATAAATTCGTCCGGGAAAATCTCACCAAACTCTTTTGATCGCCAGCGGACTAAGGCTTCAAAGCTTGATACCTGTCCTGATTGTGCATGAATAATGGGTTGGAATTTCACGGACAATGAACGTTGATCTAATGCTTCCTTTAAGCCTCTTTCGATGAAGAAATAACGATCAACGTTTTTTTGAATTCGGCCACTGTAAATTTCGATACGAGAATGATTTTTGGCACTAGCAAATTGGCAAGTTCGTGATGCAATATTTAACAACTCATCGGCAGATATAGCACGGTTTATCTCAGGATAGACACCAATGCTAATATCATTACCATAGAGGTGCCCATGCTCCGTGGCTGATTTCGAATAGTGCTTCATTATTTGAGAGCAGATATGCTTGAGCTCATCGTATGAGCGTTCTCCTCTAAGTAATATGGCAAAATCGTCAGAGCGAATACGGTAAAAATCAGCAAATTCATCGGGCAGTTCACGCAGTGCACTGACGACGTGATTCAGTAAATCTTTAACAATATCTGAGCCGTATTGATTGAGATAAGACTTAATATCTTCAAGTTGGATGTAGATAAGTGAATAAGGCTCTCCAATTTTGAGTGCTTTCTCATCAATATCGAGTAGTAATTTACTTCGATTATAGAGGCCTGATGAGCTGTCAAAAAATGCAGCTTGATGAATGTAATCTTCCATCAATTTTTGATCGGAGATATCTTTATGGCTACCCACCATAAAATGTTCACCGTTCACACTTTTTGTGACCGCATTCCCCTCCAACCAGATATATTGACCATTTGCTTTTTTGACTCGGTATTGAATCGATTCCCTTGATTCAGTGGTGCTGATATGCTTGTCGACGCGGCTGTTGAGCAGTGCACGATCCATAGGATGAACCAAACTCAGCCAATCAGCATAGGAAATGGTTTCGCTGTTTACACCAAATTGTACATAAAACGTTGGATTATAGAGCACCATGTTTCCATCGCTGCTCATATAAAACAGACCTTGACTAAAAAAATCGAGAATATGAACCAGACGCTGCTTTGCAACGGCACTGTCTAGGTCTGAAATTGAATACTCTTCCTGCGGAAATGACATTGTCATGTTAATCCTAATTCAAGCGAAAGCAGCAATGGATGATAATTGTGAGTCTTGATCCAAAACCTTTATGACTCATCTTTAAAGAGTACTATAACGCTTGTACTAAGATGTCTCAATTATAAAACTATTGATTCATCAATTAGGCACAAGTTATCAGTTTATTTCACGGAAGTTGTTATTTCTGAAACGAAATGGTGAGACTTAAATAACGTAGGATCGCATCGTGCGGTTTATTCGTTGTGGAAATAATAAAAGCGACAAATTGTCGCTTTTATTCATGTAGAAGTCATACGATTTAACGATCCCAATACGCTTCTTCTAGGCTATCTTCACGTTCTGGTAATGCTCGCGATAAACGAGGAGAGTGCTGTGTGAGTACTTCGTAGCTGACACGGTTTGCATATTTGCAGATCTGAGATAACGAAGAGTAAGTGAGGTACGGCACATCATGTTTGGCAGAGTTTGGAACATTGCGTTGATGATAACTATTCGCGGCCATATCGTGCAATAAAGCCGATAGCGCTCCGTCTCCCGCTCCGTTAGTGTTTTTGATTTCCAATGGGCCACCCAAGTAAGGGCCAATGTGTGAATACACTTTTATTGGGTTGAGGCAGTCTTGTTTTCGCATCGCACGGCTAAATTCGTACTTGTTAAATTCAGCAATATTACCCGGTAGGAGAGGTAGTTCAGTTTCGCGCTTTGCACTTTCATCGGTGTAGCTAGCCATATAAAGACCCACGGGCCCCGCGGTGCAGAGGATTAAATCTACCCATTCGAGTGCTTTGTTAGCCGCAAGCAGTGGATCTTTCTCACCAGTTAACGCTTCACCTTCTTCTTCATTCATGGCGACGACTGTGATGTTTTCTTTGATGTAGCCTTGCCACCACTTCGCATTACCTTCAATTACATACTTAGTGCCTAGGGTTAACACCACTGGAATGTGCTTGGATTTAGCGATCTCAATAGCGCGTTTGACCGCAAGTGGCATTGGATCTTCGGGCTTTCCACGCATTAAGTAAGAAGAAACAACTAAAGCGGAAGCTTTTTCAAAAACCTCTTCAGGAACACTATCAGGGCGAAGTTTATTCATATGCCCTTCATTAATGGCGAAGGTACGCTCTCCATCATCAGAAATTAGGGTGTAGCAACGCCCGATAGGACCATCGACAGTTTGAAGATGGTTTAGGTTCATGCGCGATGAGGTTCTACACAAATAACGATAGCTATATGAGCCGACTTCAATATTTTTGGACATCACGCCGAGCAAAACGGATTTGCTATCGGCCAACACAGAGTAGTTGTGCAGTGTGTTGCCAATCGTATCTCCCGGGTATTGGTGAGTAATTAAACCTCGTTCGACTAGCTCTTCATAGAGCGCATCGGCTTTGCTCTCTTCGAGCACCAGTGAGTGACCTTTACTCAATTGATGTTTCTCTAAGAACTCATTGTCTACACGAGCTTCAATATCAACAATGGTTTGCCCAACACCGACCACTGTTGGGCGGTGGAGCATAGCCGTTTGTTGAATTTGATTGACGAGAGGGTCACGAGCATGAGTCGGAAAATAGTGCTTAGATTTACGCTGTCCAGGAAACTTCATGTTGAAAAATGAGAATTGAAAATTTCCCGCATCATATCACGGATATGAAAGGTTCCTTTCATTTTTATTACATAAAAAAGTGAGCTAAATCCAGATCGCCGAGGCGTTAGCGGCTATTTAGTGAGCGTTATGTCCGTACTATAAGCCTTAGTCCCCCAAAGCGGTACGGTCGATAGGCTGTGCTTGAAGCTACCATCTGTTTCTTTGGTAGTATAAGACAAGTAGATCAGGGTTTGATTTTCTGCATCGTAGATACGTCTGACTTTCATTGACTTGAAGAAAATGCTTTTTGACTTCTTAAACACGATTTCGCCTGATTTGCTCTTATCAATTTTTGCAATCATCTCTGGCGTAATGTCACCAGTCTGACGACACGAGATTGAGCTATCACTTGGATCAGAAAGACTTAAATTAGCCTCAATTGAAGCAATATGGCACGTAACACCAGTCACAATATCATCACTTAGATTTTCGATTTTTACGTCTTTAAGCGTGAAAAATCCGAGCGATACATCGCCAACTTCATTGCTATCGCAGCCAACTAAACCAAAGCTAAGTATGAATGCGGTGGTGATGAGTTTCTTGTTCATGTCTATAATCCATTTATCCATCTTTCTGCACATGATAGCAGCATCAAAGGAGAATGATATAGGCTGTTATGTTGATGTTTTGGCCAGCATATCTGCAGTTTAGATGAGGATAATGTGAGTAATGGCTTGTCGCATATCGATCTGGTCAGTATCCTGCTTGCAACAATTAGAAGAAGAAGTAAATAACAATGATTAACCAACCTGACGTTGCCGCCATTAAAAACCAATGGCTATTTGACCAAGTGAATGTCGAATTTCCAACAGAAGAGAGCTTACAAGGTCGAGATCTCTACCAAAAAGCGGTTGTTCAACGCAGTTCTCGCCCTTTTATTGAGCTCACTGAGGAGCCTAACCTATCGTTGCTCGAAGAGGTTTATTTGGTTGATTTTCATCGGATGACAATATGGTTTGCTCTGCTGCAAGCAAGCTTATGGAGCGATAAAAACGATCAATCAAAAGTTATCGAATTCTTTACCCAAATCATTTATTCAGCACCTTGCGAGCTTTACTTAGGTTTTCAAAATGGGGAGCCTGTGGCTGCTGGTATCGTCACCTCCACTTCACATGAGATACTCATCTCTGACATCGTGACTCTGGATAAAAATGCATTTGGAGGTGAAGATGTATTCACGCGGTTGTTGCTCGCAAAATGGCGTGCTAATCATGAGTGCAATGGTAATGTTTTTATAGAACAGTAGATTGTCCTGTTAAAGTGCTTCATTCAGAGTCTAGAATCATATTTATTCTGAATTTGCACTTCGACACGACAGGTGGTGATAACGTCAGCTGCAACATCGTACTGAGCGTAAAAGAGTGATGTGGCTATAAGTTATGCATATCAACTCTTATCTTCGTTTCATTCTGTTAACTCAATCATTTTATACATTCACCCAGCGGTTAAAATTAAGCATTGGATGAAGGAAGTGTTTATGACTGAGAAAAAAATAAAATGTATTATTTTCGACTGTGAAGGTACTTTAGTTGATAGTGAGCGTTTGTGCTGCGAAGCGCTAGTCAATGTATTGAACCAACTAGGAGCCCACCTTACTTTTGCACAAGTGATTAACCATTTTGAAGGTGGGAAGATTGCGGACATACTGTTTCAGGCGCTTGAACATACGAACATTAACGCCGATCTTGATCTTTTAGAGAACCTTTATCGGGATAAAGTTAATGAGCTCTTCCAGCAATATCTTTCACCCATGGATGGTGCGATAGAACTACTTGAGTATTTACGCCAGCAGGGTATTGAATACTGTGTTACCTCTAATGCACCTAAAGAAAAAATATCATCAATTTTACAACGGAGCGGTTTGCTCCCTTTGTTTGAAGGACGCATTTTTTCAGCCTTTGATGCGAATAGCTGGAAGCCTGAACCTGATTTGATTCGTTATTGTGCGATGAATATGGGATTTCTTTTGCAAGAATGCATTTATGTGGATGATTCAGCAAAAGGGGTTGAAGCGGGTATCAATGCAGAGGTACCAACCGTTCAGCTAGCACCTCTTAACCCACAGGGTTTTTCTCAAGCGCCTAATGTCGTTGTTATCGACACATTACTCGAGCTTAAACCATGGCTCAATGCACATTGTTGGCCAAGCAATGAATGTGTTTATGACTGATTAGCGCTGTGTGTACACCAATCATTTGCTGGACGCTTTGTAAGTGGTCGGTTTTAAAACCACATTGTGCGCAGATAAACTTTTCATTGTTTGTGGAAATAAAGTATTCATCATGTTGACAAAGTGGACAGCAGTCTATTTTTTCAAGTGTTTTATTTATATTTTTCATAATCAATTCTCAGCAGCAAAAAGGGAGAGTCATGTTCTCCGTACTCACAGAATAAACACTAATCAAAACTTGCTCTCGGTAATATTTACCTTAGTTCCAAAAATTAGAGGCATTTCATACTTCACTGTAAGGAATGTTTGATTTTGGCCTAAACCATAATAGGCAAAGTGCCGTCATTGCCCCAAGGGTATCGCATAACATGTCTTTTTGTGCGTCCCAAATGTCGCCTTGTGAACCCAGAAAAGCGATTCCCTCATCACCACCCGCGATTGAGGCATACCACCATTCAATAATTTCGTAACCTGCTGCGATACTCATGATAGAGAAAAGCCCGAACAATGAGGCAATTAACGGTTTACAGAGCTGCTTTCTAATTAAATATTCAGCGATAGGGTAGGCATAAAAGCCAATTGAGAAATGAGCGACGCGATCAAAATTATTACGAGATGATCCGATCAGTTCGTTGAACCAAGCAAACGGAACATCTGCAAATGTATATTTAGCCCCAATGGTGTGCAAACTAAGCCACACAAACATCAGAATATAAGCCGTTGAGCTAAAGCGTAGTTTTGTTGAAGCCCAATAGACGAGTGCTAAGATCCCTAGCGCAGGGATGATTTCTGCTAACCAGACAGCACGAGAAACCGGCGCGATCGCTGAAAATAGAAAGAGTATACCGTAGATCGCCGTCAAAAATAAAAGCGTGCGTGAGAAGTTGAGAGACATGGTTTTTCCTATGAAAAAATACCGATGGATAGTGCCACTATTTTGCACGATGTTCAATTTTGTTGAATTCTGTATCTTATAGACGTAGAAATTTGTGTTTGAGATGTGCGTATCTACCTTCGTTTTGTGATTGATTTTCGCATTGTCTTGGCAAAGAGATCTGCAAGGTGGAGAAGATCATGCAACAACTCGATCTTTCTCTTTTTATATATTGATAGATAGTGCGTGTGATAAACGGACTCTAGTTCAAAAAGCCAAGATAATATGCGGTAAGAAACTCGACAAAAAAGCGATATTGGATTTGAATGAAGAGAGAACCTTAATGTGAACGTCGAGACTATGTCCCAAAGTAGGCCCGAAAGTATGTCTGAAAGCTTAGAACTTACCGCTCAGTTTCAATCTTACATGGAAAATCCGCTGCTTTGGCCAATGTTGGAGGTGTTGCGTAAACAGCCTTCCGGTTGGAAAGTCCATACGTTAGCGGCACATTTAAGTGAACAGGGATTCATGCCTGTACTTGATAGCGCACCTGAAAAAGACCTCTTTAAGCGTAATTTTTTGATCATGAACGCGCTCTATCAGCTTCAAGAGACGCTTTACCCTGAAAAGTGGTTACAAGTATCAGCAATGGACATTGTACTAATGCCTGCGCATCGTGCCGTTAGTTGCGAAATCGACCCAGATGATCCATTGCGTGATTATTACACTCAGTGGAAAAATTATGAGGCTGATGAAGGAGAAGTGCGCCGCTTGTTGAACGAATTTTGGACTCGTTACCGTAAAGCAATGGGTGGAACGAGTAACCTTAATATGAATCGTCTTCAAGCATTGAGGCTGTTTAAATTACCAGTGGAAGCGACGCAAATTGAAATCCGGAAAACATGGCGCAAGTTGGCACTAAAGTGGCATCCAGATAGAGACAATGGCAATGCTGAAACGTTTCGAGTGTTGTGTGAAGCATGGAATATTTTGCGGCAAAATAGTTAAAGCCCAAACCTTAAACTCTAGACAAGATATTTGTCGAATAAGGTACTGAAGTAAAAAAGAAGCGATCTCTCGCTTCTTTTGGCTTTTGTTGTAGGGGAGTTAATCTTTACTGGTGGTTTTTAAATTGCGACTTGCGCATACGGTTCAACGCCGCCATCACATCGATGACACGCGGTTTCGCCAAATCACCGTGGTTTGGCATATTTTGGTGCCATGTTCCTGCTAATAAAGCCATCATCTCTTTGCTTGGTTGCGCTGACCACCCCGGAGTCTGCGCAAACTGGAACCAAGTCCAGCCAATCGCATTGACTTCAGAAGGTGACTCCAATTGTTCTAACGCATTTAAATCCGTAAATTCTTTGCCAAAGCGAAGCGAATCAACGCCTTTGGCAGAGACTCGGAATTTACCATCAACCAGTAATTTTTGCAGCGCAGTGCGATTCACCGCGCGTTCTGGGAAAATAGCCAGTGGCGTTTCACATTCGTTGTGACGAGCAGTTGGGTGCTGTTTGATGACTTCTTTAGCTTTGTTAGTCACATCAACGGCGTGGTAGTCATGCATCTGGATGACAGTATCGGCGACATCTAAGTAATCACCGGATCCCCCCATGACGATCAGTGTCGAGATATCCAAATCATCGCGAAGTTGCCCGATACGATCAACCAATGGTGTAATGGGCTCATCACCTTTACTAACCAGCGCTTGCATACGCTCATCACGGATCATGAAGTTGGTGGCGGAAGTATCTTCATCAATCAGTAATGTACTAGCGCCAGATTCAATGGATTCTTGTAACCACGCTGCTTGCGATGTTGAACCGGACGCATCTTGAGTGCTGAAATCGGAGGTTTCTTTACCCATAGGTAGGTGATTGATGTAGTTGGACAAATTTAAATTATGTACGCAACGGCCATCTTCAGCGCGAATTTTCATGGCTTGATGATCCGTAACAATTCGCTCACGGCCATCACCGGGAATATGGTTGTAAATTGAACGCTCAATCGCCGTTAACAAAGTCGATTTACCGTGAAAACCACCGCCGACGATAAGGGTTATACCTTTGGGGATGCCGAGTCCTTTAATTTTGCCTTGGTTTGGTGTCTCAAGCTCGACTTCTAGCGATGTGGGGGCTTGGAAAGTAACGGCGTCTTTCATCGGCAGATCACAGTTACCTGCCAAGCGAGGTAATACGCTGCCATTAGCCACAAAAGCAACTAGATTGTGCTGTGCCAGTTGTGCACGCATTGCTTCTTGATCTTCGATCACAGCGCAATGCTCAAGTAGGGCATCTTTATCCAGTTCACGTTCAATGGTGGCCCGGCGAATGAATTTTGGCAGGTAGAAGGTGATGATGTTGAGCGCTTTCTTGGCCAGAATGTCACGACCTTCAGCGGGTAAATTGATGCGAAAACGAAGCTCAATACCATGCTCCGTAAAGAGAACAGCGGTACTATCAAGCACCGTTTGGCCCGTCAATGCGATGGCAATATGGTTCTCTTGCTTAGCAAACTCCGCAAAACTACGAGCGATAAAATCTCTTGCAGCCATTTGATAAGCCGGTGATTTCTCTTTTAACCATTCCAGACCGGTCAGAGACCATGCTCGAGTAGCGCGAAAGCGAGATGCAGAAGCGTAAGGGTCCGCTTGGATATGATCGATATGCAAGGTGAAATCACCAAATTCGTATTGACCTTTGATCTGCTGATAGGCGCGGTAGTTCTGTTTTTCTAGCTTTTTGAGAATTGATGTTAATAAATCCATCTCGATATCGCTCGTTTGGAAAGGAAAGGCGGCGATTATAGGAACCGCCACACTGAGAGTAAAGACATGATAAGGGATTCCTTTATCCTACAAAACCTTTGTCTCGATAGGGTGTGCATAATTTTGGTTCAGTAGCCCAGCCTCAAACTCGTCACAAGGCATCGGTTTACCATAGAAATAGCCTTGGCCAAACTCACACCCTTCACTGATGATAAAGTCTTCTTGGCTTTGATTTTCAATCCCTTCGAGGATCACTTTCAGCTTTAATTTTTTGGCAACGTGAATGATTGAGCGAACAATTTCTTTATCTTCCTCACTTTGATCCAATTGATGTACAAAGCTTTTATCTATTTTTATGCAATCGAAGGGAAATTTTTTCAAATAGCTGAAAGAGGCGTAGCCCGTGCCGAAATCATCAAGTGACAACGTCACACCTAGTTGGTGTAGAATTCGCAGTGTGTTGCGAGCCACCACTTCATCTGCAATCAAACAGCTTTCTGTTACTTCCAACTCTAAGTACCGAGCTGGAAGTTGGTAGGTGTTCAGTAGCTCACGAACTTGGTCTGCGAATTGGGCATTCTTTAATTGGACGGCTGAAACGTTAATGGCCATTTTGAAATTATCGACCTGTTTTGCCCATTGGCTCGTTTTTTCGATGGCCGATCGCAGGACAAAGTTACCCACTTCAAAAATCAGTCCATTTTGTTCGGCCATGTGAATTAAGGTTTCATTGGATATATCGCCCAATACGGGATGCCGCCAACGTAGTAGCGCTTCTGCCCCCGTCCAGCGATGAGTGGTTGGAGAGACCTTAGGTTGAAAATAGAGCATGAGCTCATCGTTGCGCACTGCTCGTAATAAGTAGCTTTCTAATTGGTTGATTTGCCGGAGTGAGTCACTGAACACTTGCGAGTGATAGCAAAACTTATGACCGGAATCTTTGCAAGAGACCATGGCAGCAGAAGCTTGTTTGAGCAGTTCTATAGCATTGTCAGTGTCTAAACTCGTTGCAATACCAATATAGGAATGAAGATGAACATTATGGTCATCGAGCTTAAATTCAGAATGACCGATTTCGACCAATTTATGGCACAACTTTTCCAGGTGACGCGCTAATAGTTTTGTTTTGACGATCAAGACTAAATCTGTCGACGTGGGTCGAGCGGTCAATATTTCAATTTTATCGCAGCGGCCTAGTCGCTCACGATATCGAGCGATGACTTGATCCCATGCTCGGTAGCCAAAGTGAGATTGAATATGACGAGCATTAGTGAAACCAATATGAATGGCGGCAACTTCGGTGTGCTGTTTTGTTGCTTGTAAAAGGCTATTTTTGAGCTCCAGTTCAAGTGCGTTGCGATTTAAAAAACCCGTGCTGACGTCATGCCACTTTTGATATTGGATCTGTTGTTCTGCGGCGCGGCGTTTATCGATTTCTTGCGTGAGCGAGTAGTTGAGATCAGCAAGATCTTGTGTTCGGTTATCGACGCGAAGCTGAAGCTCATCATTGAGCTGCTGAAGTCTTACTTGTTGGTATAAGGTGGTGAGCTGGGATTCAATGGTATCGCGAAAACTCTCCAGTAACTGCCGATAGGTGGGGCCAAAATGGTTCTCCTTGCTATCGAGTACGCAAATGGTGCCAAACATATCACCATTCGGCCACTTTAATGGGATGCCACAATAGGCAATCATGCCCAGTGGTACATCTGGATTATGCATCCATTTTTTATCGGCTAAAGCATTCGGGACCAATAGTTCCTGCTGTGTTTGCATCACAGTTTCACAGTACAGACCTTGTCCTAAGGGTTCTTTATGTCCGGTTTGATAGGGGTTGTCGACGTTGGTATTTTTACAGAATATTTCGAGTTTTTGCTGGCTAGCACGCATGATCAATGCGCTCGGGACGTTTAAAATTTCAGCGAGTAAATTCACAATGCGCTGCCATCCATCCATCATTGAAGAGGGGATGAGCATCTCATGTGTCTTTATTTTCGACATATTATCAAATTCCTTTGGACGACAAAGCTTAAAAAAGCCGAGCATTCATTGCTCTAGACTGACGATGACAAGATCCGCTCCTATGACCATAGTATGGTATTAAGAATAAGAACGCGCCGCCAATGTAACAAAAAAAAGCCCCAATAAAATATTGGGGCATTGAGATAGTTAGCTGTGTCTCGTAAATGATACGGAAGGAGTTAATCGGCTTGCTTGATATAATGGTCGATATTAATTTCTTGAGCATAATCAACACAATCAAAGTCGAAGCCATTGAGCTGCATGAATTCTCGCTTAAAGCCCTTGTAGTCACCTAGTTGCTTAAAGTTGTACTGATCCATTTTCTCCAGTAAATCGGCCACTTTTTGCTGAGTATCTGGGTTGAGCTCCCAATCATCCATACGGATCAGTCGTTCGCCATCAACGGGTACTTTGCCTTTGCTAGAGAGTTTTTCGCTAAACAGACGCTGCATCTGCTCGATACATCCTTCGTGCGTCTCTTTTTCTTTCATCACCTTATACAATGCGACAATGTAAGGGCTTAAATTGGGAATGAACACGCTCGCCTTCGTGACTAAAGCTTTACAAACAGTCGCATAAGCCCCGCCGCCATAGTTAGACAATTTTAGGTTGAGAGAGTGGCTGGTTTGGTGCAAATCAATTTTGGCGCGCCCCAGTGTACCGTCAAGATAAATGGGGTGAGTAATCTGAGGGCCGATGTATGAAAAAGCAATGGTTTTACACCCTTGTGCAATCGATTCAGTGTTGATCAGCGTATCTATCCAGTTTTCCCAATCCTCGCCACCCATTACTTTCAGTGTACTTTCGATCTCTTCGTCATTTGCAGGGGCAATGGTGGTTTCTACCCACGTATCGTTTTCTAGTAATATTGTCGCACCAGAAACGGCCTCACCAATCGGTTTAATGGCGGAGCGCCAATACTGATCTGAATTGGGTTTTGGTCTCATGCCGCTGGCGATACTGTAAATGACTAAATCGACTTCCCCTTCAAAATAGGTCTCTATCGCTTCAATCACTTGCTCGCGTACTGATGGTGAAAAAACATCCCCATCGATATTGACGGCGACTCGACCCGCTTGCTCGGCCTGTTGTTTAAAAAAGAGATTGTTGTACCAACCAGCACTACCAACCCCTTTTTCTGATGGCGTTTTTTCAAAGGAAACGCCAATCGTATCGGCTTCTGAACCACCAAAGGTCAGGGCAATGCGGGCGGCGAGCCCAAAGCCTGAAGATGCGCCTAAAATGAGAACTCGTTTTGGCCCGTGAGTGATCGGTCTGCAAGATTTTACGTAATTAATCTGTTGTAACACAGCTTGTTCGCATCCTAGTGGATGAGCAGAGCGAGCGACCACACCTTTGATCACAGGTTCAATGTGCATAGTTTGTACCTTTGCGGTTAGGGGAATGGTCTAAAAAATATCGTAAAACTAGGTAAAGTTCATTGAGCTGAGGCATTAAAATCAGAGATGCTCTGCTAAATGTTGCGCAACAAAATTGGCGATCCACGGCTGAGCGTCGACCGTCGGATGTAAGCCATCAGCCATCATCCACTCTGGTTTAATGATCACTTGCTCTAAGAAAAAGGGCAGTAACGGCACAGTATGTTGGAGGCTAAGCTCAGAATAGAGGCTATAAAAGGCATCGCTGTAGCGTTTGCCATAATTTGGTGGAATGCGGATCTGCATCAAAAGAGGGGTTGAGCCTGCTTTTTTTATTTGGCCAATGATGGCGGTTAAATTGCTGCTGATCAATTGAGGTGGGAAGCCACGCAATCCGTCGTTCGCACCAAGCTCAATAAACACCGCATCAGGGGTATGCAGGGTGAGTAGTGACGGTAAGCGGGCTAGGCCATTGCCCGTTGTATCGCCAGAAATACTGGCATTAATGACATCAATGTCTGATTTACCTTCAGCTTGTAACGCATTAGGTAGCAAGCTAGGCCAAGCGTTTTCAATCGGCATTTGGTAACCAGCGCTTAAACTATCACCCAATATCAAGAGTGTGGTACTACTAGCGCTAGCCGAGAATAATAAAATACAAATCAAGGAAAGAAGTCGAGTCATGCAAACATCCGTTATTAGGGCACATTCATTATCTAAAACAGTCTCTACCAATCAAGAGCATTTAACAATCCTAAAAGAGGTAAACCTAGAGATCAAAAGTGGTGAAAGCGTGGCGATAGTCGGAACGTCTGGTGCGGGGAAATCAACCCTGATGACGCTGTTGGCTGGGCTTGATACGCCGACACGCGGAGAGGTAGAGCTATTGGGTCAGCCATTGTCTCAACTGGACGATGAAGGACGCGCGGCGATCCGCAGTCAATCGGTTGGCTTTGTGTTTCAAAGTTTTTTGCTGATCCCAAGCTTGTCTGCGTTAGAGAACGTGACGCTACCTTGTTTGTTAAAAGGCGAAAAAGAGGATGTGGATCGTGCTAAATCCTTGTTGACGGCCGTTGGTTTATCGCATCGAATGCATCACTCTCCTGCACAACTTTCAGGGGGCGAGCAGCAACGAGTCGCGCTAGCAAGAGCCTTTATGATCAATCCGAAAGTGCTGTTTGCCGATGAGCCTACTGGCAACCTTGATCAAGAAACCGCGGCAAAAGTGGTTTCATTATTGTTTGAATTAAATAAGCAGCACGGAACGACCTTAGTGCTGGTTACCCATGATCCCGTTCTTGCGGCTCAATGTGATCGTATTTTCCACATGCAAGCTGGTATGTTGGAGGAGCGGTAATGAGCGAGATGTCGAGCCGTTCACTCAATAAACGATTAATTCGCTGGAGCTTAGGTGAAATCCGCCACGGACAGTTGTGGCCTATTTCAGTGGCGCTAACCTTGATCATTGCTTGTATTTTCGCGTTGACTGCCTTAGCTGAGCGTATGGAGCAAGTGATTGTTAAACAAGGTAAAGACGCACTCACTGCCGATAGTGTGTTTGTTTCCGCAAACCCACCCCCAGCGTCATTGCTCGATCAGATCGAGCGCTTGCAATTGCCGTCTTCACAACTTACGCGTTACGCGACAATGGCATTCAGTGAGCGCGGTATGCAGTTGGTTACTGTTAAAGCGGTGGATAGTGCTTATCCGCTACGCGGTGAAATGCGTCTTTCTGATGATGTGACGACATTTCAGCACCTTGCGCCGAATCAACTGTGGTTAGATGAACGAGTGTTTGCGCAATTAGACGTTCAAATTGGTGATCAGGTCACGCTGGGCGATGCCGATTTTACGGTATCGGGACGCATCCTTGAGGAGCCGGGACTCAGCTTTAATCCGTTTCAACAGATGCCAGCGGTGTTGATCCACCAAGACGATGTGGCTCGTACTGGTGCACTTCAATTGGGGAGCCGAGTGCAATTTAGCGTGTTCATTAATGGTGATGATGGACAGATTGAAGCAGTAAAACAGCCCGTTACTTTAACGCCTAGCGATCGTTGGCGCGACCGAAATAGCGCCAGCCGAACGAATGAGGTTTTTGAGCGGACAGAGCAATATTTGTCGTTAACCGTAGCGATTGTGATCATCATGGCGGCAACCACATTAGTCCTGACTTGTCAGCACTATGTTTCTACGCGGCAAAAAACCATCGCCATGTTAAAAAGCCTTGGGGCGAGCAAACGTTGGATCCGCCAATGGTTGTTCGTACAAGTGGTGATTTTGTTTGTTTCTGCTGCGGTGCTTGGGGTATTGATCGGCATTGGCCTAGAGTCTTTATTACGCGTGCCGCTGGTGGATTTATTGCCTACGCCTTTACCGAGTTATGGCGCTAAACCCGCTTTTATTGCACTGATGGCGAGTGCATTGATCGCTTTTCCTGCACTCGGCATTCCTTTACTGCATTTGCTAGATACCAGTGCGCTCAATGTCATGCAAACAGAGCGAGCGAAACCGAATCATCGCCGTAATGGGTTGCTCATCTTGATTCCGTTAGTGCCGATGCTGTGGGCTTATTGGAATAATCTCTTAGTGTGGATTGTGTTGGCTGGGATCGTGACGCTTTTTGCGGTGCTTGCTGTGGTCAGTGTTTTGGTGGCTCGTAGTTTAGGACGTCTTCCGCTCTCTACCGCGCTTAAATTAGCGCTCAGCCGAATCAATCGTTCGGCAATCACGACCGGAGTCCAGTTCGGCGCGTTAGGACTATCGTTAATGTTATTGGCGATCATCTGGTTAGTGCGTACCGATTTACTCTCTGATTGGCAGCGAACCTTACCCAGCGATGCTCATAACGCATTTGCACTCAACATTTCACCAAATGAAGTTAATGATTACCTTAACACGTTAGACAGCGCCAACATTGTGCGTTCGCAAGCCTATCCGATCATCCGAGGGCGTTTATCGACCATTAATGGCATAGAGGCCAAGCAACAAGCTCAAGGTGAAGAGGGGAGTGATGCGTTGAGGCGAGAGCTCAATTTCACTTGGGGAGAATCGCTACCCAGCAATAACCAACTGACGGCAGGAGTGTGGACAGAGCAGGGTGGCGTTTCGGTTGAATCGGACGTTGCTCGTGATTTGGGGCTAAAACTGGGTGATAGTTTAGGGTTTGTGATCAATAGCCAAACCGTGGAAGCGAAAGTAAATTCCATTCGCCAAGTCGAGTGGCGAGAAATGAAGCCTAACTTCTATTTCATCTTTACCCCTGACCTATTGCAAGAGATCCCTGCCACGTGGCTGGTGAGTTTCAGAGCGCAAGATCAAGATAACGCCTTGCTTGCCACCCTTGCTCGCACTTACCCTACGGTCAGTTTGATGGATATCCGGGCAATGGGCGATAAGATTCAAACTTTGCTGACGCAAATTATCTGGTCAGTGACAGTGCTGGCTGCAATGGGTGTGATTGCTGGTATTTTGCTGATTTTTACTCTGTTGCGTTTAAGTTTAAGCCAGAGGCAACAAGAAATTCGCTTATACCGCACTTTAGGGGCCAGCAAGCGCCGCGTCGAGCAGACTATTTGGGCTGAATACGGTTTGATGGCGCTCATTGCCGGAGTTGTCGCAAGCCTTGGCTCTGACGCGGTGGTGGCCAGCGTCATGAAGTTCGGTTTTGAACTAGAACCTATGGCGCATTACAGCATGTGGTTGGTGCTACCCTTGGCGACGTTTTGCACATTATCGCTGGTCGTGAGTAGTTTAATTAAGCGGCTGTTAACCCCTATAAATAAAGACTTTAACTAGCGGTATCCATAATCCCAGACGGAGTTATCCACAAAAACAGTGGATAAAGTTTGGGATAACTCGACGGCTTGATAATGGCCTATTTGCGCTTAGCCCCGTAGTTACCTTGGGTTGCGCAGTTTTGTTATTCACAAGGTTGAAAAAACGTCGTTTTGGCTTTATTGAGTCAAGCAATTTTTTAAGTTATTTGTCGATTATGCGTATTGCTTGTTAGTCGTAAAACAGATAAGACCATGTGAAAAATGTGATTTTAATAACGCTTTACAAGCTTTAGAATGCATCCGGGTTTTCCAGAGTACTCGTATCTTATGTCATATAAAAAGTTCAATACAGATTCTCCGTGTGTCGCAATTATTGGTGGGGGTGTGGCTGGTGCCACTGCCGCCGTTCATATGGGAGAACTGGGGCTCAATGTGCTGCTTTTGGAAAAAAGCGCCGGTCTCGTTAATGGGCCGCCGATTTGCCATCTGCACGCGGGCGGTAACCTCTATCGCGAAATTTCGCAGCAGCAGTGTCTTGAGTTACTTAAGCAGTCGATTGAAACCGTCAGGCTCTACCCCCACACGCTGAATAAGCGACCTACTGTGATTGCTGTTCCGCATAGTGATGGCGGTGAGCCGCAAGCCTTATTACCAAGGCTAGAGCTTATTCAGCGCAGCTATCAACAATTGGTTGATGAAGACCCATGTAATCAGAAGCTTGGTCAACCCCAAGAGTATTTCAAACTCTACAGCCGTGAAGCACTGCAGGTATTAGCAACTCAGCAACAGAGTGATCAACCGACATCATTCGATGATTGGGTGATCCCTTTTGCTCAACATGCAGATTTAAATCAGTTGAAATACCCAGTCATTGCGGTGCAAGAATACGGTTGGAGTGTTTTTCGTCTGGCGGCCAGTGCTGAGCTTGCGTTAGCGGCGATGCCTCATTGCCAAGTTTTAACGCACGCTAAATTAATCAAATCTGATTTTATTGATGAGCAATGGCAGCTCGTTTATTTGGATGATCAAGAGCATGAACACGTTATCCATGCCGATTATTTAGTCAATGCATGTGGTTATGAAACGGGAATAGTCGATGATTTGGCTAAGGCTCCGCGTCAACGCTTGGTGGAATTTAAAGCGGCTTACGTTACCCGTTGGGCAGAATGCGACCAGCAATGGCCAGAAGTGATTTTTCACGGACCAAGAGGTACCCCACAAGGAATGGCTCAGCTAACACCGTATGCTGATGGTCTATTTCAGTTGCATGGTATGACCGAGGGAATCACGTTATTTAAAGATGGGTTAGTGGCCTCGCAAGCTGGATCATCACAGCCCGTATTGCCTGATTATCTCGAACGCAAAATTAAGAACGGCTGGCAACAGGACGCACTACAAGAGCGCAGTGAACGAGCCATACACCACATGAGTCAGTTCATCCCACACTATATTCAAGCACAAGTGGCTGGTAAGCCACTGTTTGGTGCGCAGCAAATTCCTGGCCAAGATGCCACATTACGAGCCGCTGATGTTACGTTTGAAGCTCATAATTATGCGCGAATCGAAGTGGTCAAAGGTTCATCCGCGTTGGAAGCGGCAACTAAAATTGTTCAGCATTGGCAGTTAGTTAACGATGAAGACTTGCTACAATCGATAGAAGCTCGTCACCCAATCAGCATGAGTTTGTCTCTTGAACAGGTGGAAGAGAAAGCCATCGCGTTAGCTAAGGCACGCGCTTATCCTGAAGCATTGGCAAAAATTGTCGGTATGGTTTGATTGGTGACACCTTGCGGTTTTCTAAAGGAGCAAGGTGATAGTTGTTAGTAGCCGAAATAACGCGCCCATTGGCACCAAACCTCTTGCAGGCCTTGTATATCACCTTTGACAAAACGTATTTTCTGCCCCGGTTTTGCTTGTGCCAAACGGGGCAGATCAATGCGAGTCACACACCCTAATTTAGGGTAACCGCCGATGGTTTGGCGATCGTTGAGTAAAATGATCGGTTGGCCATCTGGCGGGATTTGAATCGCGCCCAAAGCAATTCCTTCCGATAAAATAGGTGTCGCTGGTGGGGTAACCGTATCGCCATTAAGGCGATAGCCCATGCGATCGGCATGCTGACTGACAGTGAAGCTGGTTTGATAAAAGCGATCGAGTTGCTGCGATGAAAATTGCAGGGCTTGGTAGCCTTCAATGACGCGTAATTTAAGTGGCAGATTATAATCAGGCTTATAACGAAAAGTGATGTGTACGGGTTTGTTATCGATAGCGTGGGGATTAAAGTGCAGTGAATCGCCCGCTTGCAGTGGTACGCCGTTTTGCGTTAACCCACCAAGCTGTTCTTTGGGTACGGTGGCAACACTACCTAAATGGTGAGGTACAATGAACCCTCCGCGCACGGCCAAATAAGCTCTTAAGCCATTTTTGGCTAGGCCAAATTTCAGTGTTTGCCCGGCTTGCGCGCTAAAGCTTTGCCAGTTACCAATCAGTTTTCCATCTAACGTGGCCGATAAATCACCACCTGCAATTGCCAGCATACATGGATGTTCAACATGAAATTCCGCCTGACCAAGCGTGATTTCAAGCGTTGCTAAATTGACTCGGTTACCCAGTAAATGGTTGGCCCAACTGTAGGCGTAATCATCGACTGGTCCTGATTGAGTAACACCGATATGACTGAGACCAAAGCGGCCAAAATCTTGAATTAAGCTCAGTTGACCGGGTTTTATCACCTGTAGTAGGGGGCTCATGAATGGTGCTCCCACTGCGCGGCTAATTGAGGTATTTCACCTCCTAATGATAAAAATTCCTCGCGAGTCATCGCTGTAAACTTCACTTTAGTTCCAATCGAAAAAGGCGTCATTGGTGTTTGATGAGGAGAAAAGAGCGGATGGGGGCAATTGGCGATGATATTCCATCCTCCGGGAGAGTTGTTCGGATAGACGGCCGTTTGCTGTTCTGCAATCGCGACGCTGCCTTTGGCCACACTAAGGCGTGGGGTGGCATGGCGCGGTAATCGTAATTGTTCATCTACTTCAGCCATAAAGGCAAAGCCTGGTGCAAAACCGACGGCACAAACGGTGTAGACCGTTTGAGTGTGTAGCGCGATAACTTGTTGCGTGGATAAACCAAGCGCATGGTAGCGCTTCAAATCTGGGCCGACACTTTCATCGTAGTAAGCGCCAAGCTCAACCAAATTGTGGGTGGCTTCCACAGCTAAAGATAAGGCCGCGATCGCTGTGATCAATTGCTGCTCTAGCTCCCTTTGAGTTATACGATAAGGAAGGTAATCGATCAAAATGGTAGTGTAAGAAGGGGTGACATTCATCAGGTAAGCAGAAAACTGCACCATGATCTGTTGCGCAATTTGTCCGATATCGAGTGAGAGATCGGCCGATGGCGGGTGAGCAAAACGCAATAAGAGGCTGCATTCCGCAACGGGCTCAATGCTGTAGTTCAATGTCACTTAACACTCCTTGTGATGACGTTGTAGCTGCTAGGAGATATACGAGTAATGGTTCAACGCTCTCGTAGACAAATTCGGATTTTTTCTATCAGTTCAATCGCTGCCGGATTATCGCCATGCACGCAAATCGTATCGGCTTCGATAGGGATCACAAAGCCATCCGAACTGGTCACTTTTCCGTAATCAACCAGTTGTTTAATTTGATTGATGATCGCCTCTTCATTAGTCAGCACTGCATTGGCTTGGCCTCTTGGAGTGAGCATACCATTAGCGAGATAAGTTCGGTCAGCAAAGGCTTCAAACAGCAATGGAACGTCATAAGCATCGGCGATATCAAGGTAATCTTGGTTATTGCCTGAAGCTAAGATCATCAAGGGCACATTGAAGCAAGAAACTGCATCGACCACTGCGCGAAAGACAGATTTGTCACGCATCATATCGTTATATAAAGCCCCATGAGGTTTGACGTAGCTTATCTCGGCATTTTTGCTCTCACATAATGCCTTGAGTGCGCCAATCTGGTAAATCAGTAACTCGCAGATCTCTTCTTCGCTAAAACTCATTGAACGGCGACCAAAACCTTGCAAATCGGGGTAACCCGGGTGAGCGCCAATCATTACATCAAATTGAATCGCCAGCTCAATCGTTCGGCTCATCACGTGTGGGTCAGAGGCATGAAAGCCACACGCAATATTGGCCATGTCAATCCAAGGCATCACCAACTCATCAGCGCCCATTTGCCATGCACCGAAGCTCTCGCCCATGTCACAATTGAGAGTGATTGTTCTTTTTGTCACGGGTTGCATCATCCTTGAGTGTCCATGTTGAGTAACTTGCCGTAATCAAAGGCAATATACAGTGATCCGATTCATTGTTTGGCGATAAGTATGGGCCGAAAGATAGCGAATTGGCCTGATAGACAAACATTAAAGCAGATTGATTTATAAGTGAAGTTTAGGTTGAAAGTCGTTAAACTTGCACAACCAATGTCAGAAGGTAAAAACAATGAAAGTATTAGTGACAGGCGGGATGGGGTATATCGGCAGCCATACCTGCATTCAAATGATCCACGCCGGTATGACGCCCGTAATTTTTGACAACTTATACAACAGTAAAGCATCGGTTTTAGAGCGCATCGAAAAAGTGTCCGGTGTGAAGCCGCTGTTCGTCCATGGTGATGTACGCAACCAAGCACAACTGGTTGAAGTGATGAAAGCGCAAAATATTCAAGCGGTGATCCATTTCGCAGGCTTAAAAGCAGTCGGTGAGTCAGTAGAAAAACCATTGGAATATTACGATAACAATGTGAATGGCACATTGGTACTGGTGGCGGCCATGCGTGAAGCTGGCGTGAAGGCACTTGTTTTTAGTTCATCTGCAACCGTATACGGTGACCCAGCCTCAGTGCCTATTACCGAAGATTTCCCAACCAGCGCGACCAACCCTTATGGCCGTAGTAAGTTAATGGTTGAAGAGTGCTTGGCCGATTTCCATAAAGCTAACCCAGATTGGAGCATTACACTGCTGCGCTATTTTAACCCTGTAGGTTCACATCCATCAGGCGAGTTAGGTGAAGATCCACAAGGTATTCCGAACAACCTAATGCCTTTTGTCTCGCAAGTGGCCGTGGGTCGAAGAGCATTTCTCTCTGTTTTTGGCAGTGATTACCCAACTAAAGACGGCACAGGGGTTCGCGATTATATTCACGTAATGGACTTAGCCGATGGTCATATTGCTGCGCTGGAAAAAGTAGGCCAACAAGCAGGCTTGCACATTTATAACCTAGGCACAGGAAATGGCTACAGTGTACTAGAGATGGTGAAAGCGTTTGAACAAGCGTCAGGTAAAAGCGTGCCGTACCAATTGGTCGAACGCCGCGCTGGTGATATTGCGGAGTGTTGGGCAGATCCAAGCAAAGCGATGGCGGATCTAGGTTGGAAAGCGACTCGCAGCCTAGAAGCGATGACACAAGATACGTGGCGTTGGCAGTCAAATAATCCACAAGGTTATCCTGAGTCTTAAGCTCTTGCTTCAACTTCTCTGCGATGAATGAAATAAATAGCCAGTCAAATGACTGGCTATTTTGATCTGACTTGGTTACTCAAGCAATCCAATGATCAGTTAGTCCGATAACGGCTTAAAATTTCACCAAGGTTGCGCGAAGCGTTTGCAAGGCTAGCGACACCTTGCGATGAGGTTTGCGCAACACTGCGAATCGCATTGGATTGTGTACGAATATCGCTCAGCTCAGCAGCAATATCATTAGCAACGGCGCTTTGCTCTTCGGCTGAAGTTGAAATTTGAATACTCATGTCATTGATCATTTTTGCTGATTCAGCAATTTGATTGACGTTATTGCCGATGTTAGCGACTAAATCACTACTGGTTTGAGCTTGACTAACCGTTTGCTCAGTAATGCGTGCGATATCTTGACTTTCGGTTTGCAGCTTCTCAATCATGGATTGAATTTCAACAGTAGCTGCTTGCGTGCGGCTAGCTAAGGTGCGAACTTCATCAGCTACCACGGCAAAACCGCGCCCTTGTTCACCAGCACGTGCCGCTTCTATTGCAGCGTTCAGTGCCAATAAGTTCGTCTGTTGCGAAATGGCATTGATGGTGGTGATCACATCATTAATCTGCGCTGTATTTTCATTCAATGTAGACACCGAATGAGAGGCTTGTTCAATGAACTTTGACAACTGGGAAATTTCATTAATCGCTTGCTGAACTAGCTGTGAGCTCTCTTCCGCTTGTTTTGAATCTTGCTCGGCTTGCTGATTGGCTTGTTGGGAAATGGTCGACACTTCTTGCGCCGAGGCCGTCATCTCTTCCATGGCCGTGGCGACGGAATCCAAGGAAGCGTATTGGCTACTGATTTGTTGCTCGCTCTCTTTCATCTCATGGGCAAAAGAGCTGGATGTTTCACCGAGAGTGGTGGCGTTTTGTTTTACTGAAACTACCAGTTCGGTCAAGGTGTCCATGGCGTTATCGAGCGCGCAGCCAATGGTGCCAAACTCATCGCGACCGGGATGAAAACCTAATCGTGAAGTTAAATCACCTTTTGAAATTTTCAAGGTTGTTGTGTACAGCACCCACAATGCACCGCCAATAAAAGTAGCGACCCAATAGAGGAAAATAGCAAAAGGGATTGCCCACAAATAGCTCAACAGAAAAGTCGAGAGTGCCGATCGCCGAGCGTCTTTTTCAAGATAAGAGAGATTCTCTGTTAGCGCGTAAACTTTTCCATCGCTGTGTTTTACTGTGGCGGTAATCACCCCTTTTTGATAACTAGTTGCGGCTAAAGAATGGCGAGTTTCAACCGCTGAAAGGGTTTGTGGATCTGCGCCGCTGGCAAGCAGACCTTGCAGTTTGTACTCAACGGCCAACTTCGATTGCGCTTCTATCTGGGCCAGTGAATCAACATAGCGATTTCCTGCGACAAAGCTTAAAGCGGTGAGGAATAAAGCGAAGATCACCCACATCTTGTCATTAATTGACATTTTAATGAACACGCGGTCAATCGTCCTGAACTGAACTTCTTTCATTGCTGCTCCGATATGCAAAAAAGTAATAGTAAATTTTATAAATATACTAAGGCTAAATGTGTGTGTTCGTGCAGAATTTTATGAAATGAATGTTGACTTAAATATCAAGATTGAGACTTTGATCTTATTTTAGGTTAAAAAAGTGGGGAGAGTAATATTACTCTCCCCACTTTTAACTTTAATTGATTAACCCAGAGCGGGTAGTACACCAAGGCTAATAAAGATTTGCGAAGTGACGATCATCAAACCAATGGTTGCTGTCATGGTCAGAGCCAGTTTGCCGCCTCTGACTTGATATTGTGTTCCACCCTGCGGTTGGAATACTTGGTTTGAACGCACTTTAATCACCATCACAATCGGTAAGAATATGGCCAAAATAGTCAACGCAATAGCCGCGTAACCGAGCGCCATAATAAAGCCTTGAGGGTAAAATAGAGCAAAGACTAATGGTGGCAGATAGGTGATGACGGAGGCAGCCATACGGTGCAATGGAATGTTCTTTTTCTTAATCGTATCGCCCATGAATTCAAACAAGCCCAAGCTTACGCCTAAGAATGACGTCAAAAGTGCAAGGTCGGCAAACACGCCAATAATGCTGCTTAAATTGGATTGATGAACGGTTTGCCCTAATGTCACAATTAGCGCACTCAGGCCGGAATTCTCAACCAGCTGAGGTTGGCTAACGACACCTAACGTGACGATCTGCCAAAAAATGTAAATAATCAACGGGATAGCAGAACCAATTAAGATAGCTTTGCGCAGCGAAGGGGTGTCGCCATCTAAGTAATTCACAATCGCCGGAATACTGCCATGGAAACCGAATGAGGTGAAAATGACGGGAATTGCAGCAACGATTAAGCCTTGCTCAAGTGGCATACTAAGCAAGTATGACTGAGAAACATTAGGTGCAAGAAATGAGAGCACTATAATCATCGCGACCATTTTACCGGCAAACAACAGGCGGTTCACTTTATCAACCGTGCTGGTGCCGATCGTCACCACAAGTGCAACCAGTAAAGTAAAAAGCAAGGTGCCTAGCGGATTGCTGATCTCAATGCCAGCAAACTCTGTCAGGCGATGAGTGAATTGTGCGCCGCCACCGGCAATGTAAGCTGCACAAAGCGAATAGAACAAAAATAGCATAGCAAAGCTCGCTACCCACTTTCCTTTTTGCCCTAAGATCTGTTTAGCCAATGTATGTAAGGTGGCGTCTTTGTCTGCATATTGATGGATTTCAACCATTAACAATGCAGTGAAAGCCATTAATGCCCAGAGGGCGATCATAATCAGTAATGATGTGCCAAAGCCGATACCTGCAGAAGCGAGCGGTAGAGCTAGCATGCCTGCACCGATAGTGGTCCCTGCGATGATCAAAGTACTGCCGAAAATCTTTGATTGAGTCATGGTGTAAAGTTCTTTATACGTTATGTTGTGTTTCAGGGAGTGATATATATGAATACAACGGGGTTTTAACCATTAATCCACTCATTTTGGGCTATATTGTAGAACTTCGGATTCATTTTCAACAGCTTTGTAAAAATAAAAATCCATGAGTGTATTTTTTTGTTTACATGGCAGGTGGCGGCTAAATAAGAGTGGTCGAAATCGTTTCGCTGTGATAGATATTGTGGTGATGATTAATTTGACCATTCGCTTTCAAAAAACTGTCATATAAATCATTTAAAAAGGATCTTGCGACGTGATAATCCCGTCTCAGTAAATATCAAAGGAGGTCGATTAATGAGTGACCAATATAAAAACGATGAGTGCTTAGAGTGGCTCGACGCCATGGAGATCGGATTTGATTTATCCGATTATGACTCTGTATCTCATGAATGCTCTGAACAGAGCGCAGAATAGTACCAGCCAGCAGCCTATGCTGGCTATGCTCCTTACATTCCCCCCTCATGTATCAATTCCCTAACACTGTTGATTTCCGCTGATTTTGAATAGGCGATTACCTTGCGCTTTGTTACAATCCGCGCCCTGATTTCCAATAGGTAAGCTGCAATGTCTGATACTGTGCACCCATTCCAACGTTTAGGACTTTCAACCACATTAGTTAGCGCTCTGCAATCTTTAGGTTTTGAACAACCGACGGATGTTCAATCTCAAGCTATCCCGCATGTTTTGGCTGGTAAAGATGTCATGGCTGGGGCGCAAACGGGTACCGGCAAAACGGCAGCTTTCGGTTTACCTATTTTGCAACGTTTTCTTGATAACCAAGCCGAGCGAGAAACCAATAGTAAAGTTGTGCGCGCGCTTGTTTTGGTTCCGACTCGTGAGCTGGCTCAACAAGTTTTTGATAGCTTAAGTGCTTATGCACAAAGCACTACATTGAAGATCGTCACCGCGTACGGTGGAACCAGCATGCAAGTGCAAACACGTAATTTACGTGGCGGTGCGGATATTTTAATTGCGACGCCTGGGCGGTTAATTGACCATCTGTTTGTGCGCAACATTATCCTGACGCAAACCGAAGTGTTGGTGCTGGATGAAGCCGATCGCATGCTCGATATGGGTTTTTTGCCTGATATCCAACGTATTTTGAAACGCATGAATGATGAACGCCAAACGCTGTTTTTCTCGGCCACCTTTGATGACAAAATCAAAGCATTAGCACACAAAATGATGCGCGACCCTGTCGGCGTGCAAATTTCACCAGCCAATGCGACCGCTGATACTGTAAAACAGATCGTTTATCCAGTGGATAAAAAACGTAAAAGTGAGTTATTAGCTTATCTAATTGGTTCACGTAATTGGCAGCAAGTCTTGGTATTTACCAGAACCAAACAAGGCAGCGATGAGCTAGCCAAAGAACTAAAATTGGACGGCATCAAAGCGGCCTCGATCAATGGCGATAAAAGCCAAGGGGCGCGCCAAAAAGCATTGGATGATTTTAAATCAGGTAAAGTTAGAGCGTTGATCGCTACCGATGTTGCAGCTCGTGGAATTGACATTCAGCAACTTGAGCAAGTGGTTAACTACGACATGCCCTATAAAGCGGAAGATTACGTGCACCGTATTGGTCGCACAGGCCGGGCCGGGCTAACGGGTTTCGCGGTCTCTTTGATGAGCCGAGATGAAGAGTATCTGCTTGAAGCGATAGAGGCCTTACTCAATCAACGCCTGCCACAAGAGTGGTTAAAAGGGTTTGAGCCGAGTTTGTTGGAAGCCTTACCGACTGAGCGTAGCAGCCGTAAACCTAGCCGTTCAGCGGAAAAAAGAAAGATGAAAGCAAAACTAAACATCCATGCAGGTAGAGGTAAGCGATAAAGCGCCCGCTTTATCTGGCCCAGTCACATTCAATATCATACAGCAACTCATTGATGGAGTTCGGACAGAGCGTCTGAGCTTCGTCGATATGGAGCTTGGTTATCATCAAGTCATTAAAGAGCTGCCAATGTTTTAGTAAGCATTGGTTCACATCTTGAGTTTCATCTGACCATGTTTCTTTTAAAAATGGGGTTAGGCTCGCCGCGCCGTGAGCGTACATGATCATCTGCCATTTTATCTCCCACACCTTTATTGGTGTGGCTGAAAATTCACGGTTGTATTGCTCGGCAAGTTGTTCGACGATCTGCTCAATTTCACCTGCGCTATCGATGAAATAATCAAACAGTGCATCTTCTTGTCTTACCGCGTCTGCAATTAGTTGAATCGGCTGTTTGACGGTCAGCATATGCGCGAGCAGTCGTACAATGAACAAATACAACTGCACGTTGGCGGTGGTGTTGGCTGGGATCTCTTTCAATATATGACGTAAATAATTCTCCATATAAAGATGGAGACCATCGCTGATACTGCGCCATATTTGCTCTTTACTACCGAAATGATGACGCAGCAAACTGTGTGAAACCCCAGCTTTTTCGCTGATCGTTCGTAATGACACTCGTGCATAACCTAGCTCGCAAAACAGATCCGCAGCGACCACTAGAATGTCTCTTTTGGTTTTTTGGGCATCAGTGGCACTTCGGCGGCCTTGTCTTTTGGTCATTTTTTAACTCGTCTCATTTTTTAACGAGCGCAGTTGTACCAGATTTGAGAGGTAGTTTCACGGAAAAAACGCTTTGTCAGTCATAACCGATGATAAGGTTATGACTGACAATGTTAATTGGATCAGAGATAAAGGGATAGTTTGCTGATTAGAAAATCAATATTATCGCGTGAGACGTCTTTATGGGTCACAAAACGTACCGGATTGCCTGGCGAAACTTTTATTCCATCTTGCGCCAACTGATTGGTAATTGTATGGATATCGATAGAATCAGCTAATTTGGCAAATACGATGTTAGTTTGCACTAAATCTGGATTGACGGAAAACCCGTTTAAGTCCGCTAATTTGCGCGCTAAATATTGGGCATTGTCGTGATCAGTCTTCAGCTGAGTGACTTGTTCAGTCAATGCAAGATGGCCTGCTGCGGCCAAAATGCCTGCTTGACGCATGCCGCCACCGAGCATTTTTCTTAAACGTCGAGCCTTGGCAATGTAGGTTTTTGAACCCAACAGCAGCGAGCCGATAGGAGCTGAAAGCCCTTTAGATAAACAGACCGTCATTGAGTCAAAGTATTGCGCAATCTCTTTAACATCCACATCCAGCGCTACAGCGGCGTTGTATACGCGCGCGCCATCTAAATGCAGTGCCAAATGGTGTTGATCAACAAACGCTCGCGCTTGCGCTAAATAGGCGAGTGGTAGAACTTTGCCATTGATGGTGTTTTCAAGGCTAAGTAGTCGCGTGCGAGCAAAGTGGGCATCATCAGGTTTAATGGCCGCGCGCAGTTTATCGAAGTCTAACGTGCCATCAGGGTTATTTTCGATTGGCTGCGGCTGAATAGAGCCAAGAACCGCGGCGCCACCCGCTTCATATTTGTAGTTGTGCGCTTGTTGGCCACACAGGTACTCATCGCCACGCTCACAATGTGACATTAAACCCAGCAGGTTGGCTTGTGTGCCTGACGTGGTAAATAGCGCCGCTTCAAAACCGTGTCGCTGCGCGGCCCACTCTTCTAAGGCGTTGACGGTTGGGTCATCGCCATACACATCATCACCCACGTCGGCATTAGCCATTGCTTCACGCATCGCGGCGGTGGGTTTAGTAACGGTATCTGATCGAAAATCCATATAATATCCTCATGCGTTTTTCTATTTTTGCTAGAAGCATTTTCACTTCAATTCTTATCTGTGCTTGTACTTTATTGATAGCTAAGCACTTTATCGATAGCTAAGTATTTTATAGATAGCCACACAGCTTCGCCTTACTTAGGCAGGCAATGGTTTTTGAATCTGTGATTTGCCCAGTGATGATTTTTTGCTCCAATTCCTGGATCGAAAGCGTCACCACCTCAATGACTTCATCATCGTCGCATGAGAATCGTGCAGTTTTGCTCAACTGTTTAGCGACAAACAGGTGCTGTATTTCGTCACAAAATCCAGCTAATGGTGTGACTTGCCCTAAAGTGATCAGCTCACTTGCGCTGTATCCTGTCTCTTCTTCAAGCTCACGGTGCGCGCATTCGGCTGGAAGCTCCCCCTTTTCTAAAGTGCCTGCTGGGAGCTCTAACAACCACTTTTTGAGTGAGGGGCGAAACTGATTAATCAGAATAATATCGCCTTGTTTTGTGATCGGCAAAATCACGGCTGCGCCCGGATGGACTATGGTGGTGTGCTCAATGCTTTTGCCTGTAGGAAGGGTGACATCCTCTTGCACTAATGAAATGGTTTTCCATGTATGTATGGTTTTGCTCATGCAAACTCTTCTTTAATTGTGGCTAGCCAATGACTGATATGATGATAAGGGTTCAACCTTACCGAGAATCTGTGGCTAAGACAAAGTAAAACGATAACCTAAGTATCAATATTGCTTGCACAATCAGTGATGTCAGTCTCATATATGCAAACATTGATTTCGAAGAATTTCACAGAAAAGAGATCTGCTATAAGTGGGCGCTTATACTAAAATCTATTTGTAACAAAACAATAACAGTCGTATAAAGTTATGTATACAAACCATTTGGAGCGCTTAAGTGATCAATTTTACTCCTGCATCTCATGCGCAAAAAGCGCTACTTTCAGAGCGCATAAATAAGCTTGCTAAGGCTTTATCGGATGGTGTTTATGAGCGTGAAGACACCATCAAACTTTGTCTACTGGCTGCTTTAGCAGGGGAAAGTGTTTTCCTACTCGGCCCTCCTGGTATTGCAAAAAGTTTGATTGCGAAACGTCTGATCCAAGCCTTCGATAACAGCAGTTATTTTGAATACCTCATGACGCGTTTCTCAACACCAGAAGAGGTATTTGGTCCATTAAGCATTCAAGAATTAAAAGATAATGGGCGCTATGTTCGCCTAACCAAAGGCTATCTTCCTACCGCACAAGTGGTTTTTCTTGATGAAATTTGGAAAGCAGGCCCCGCCATTTTGAACACCTTATTAACGGTTGTGAATGAAAAGACCTTCAAAAATGGGAGCGATATTGAACGTGTACCAATGCGTCTTCTGGTTTCGGCATCGAACGAATTACCGGATGAAGAGAGTGGTTTAGATGCCTTGTACGATCGCATGTTAGTGCGTGTTTTTGTCAACCGTATTCAAAATAAGCAGAATTTCAAATCGATGCTGACCGTCGGTACGCCACAAGAAGCGCGCATCCCTGAAGGGCTTGCGATTACCGATGAAGAGTACCACTCATGGCAGCGACAACTTGACGATTTACTGTTGACAGATGACGTGTTTGAAAAGTTATTTGAGCTGAAAAACATGCTAGAGCATGCCGTTGAAAACCAGCCCGATGCGGCAAGTATTGATATGTACGTTTCAGACCGCCGTTGGAAAAAAGCGGTGAAGCTGCTCAAGGCGAGTGCGTTTTTTAATGGCCGCGACTCAATCAACCCGCTTGATTTACTGCTGCTGCAAGATTGTCTTTGGAATAGCCCCGATTCTCGCGACATTGTGCGCCGCGTTATCCGCGACTTTGCGTTGAAACATGCTTTTGATCAACAAGAAGTTGAACATCAAATCGTAGTGTGTCGTGAAGAGCTGGCTGAGATTCAAGAAGAGCTAGAGTCTGAATTTGGCATGTTGCTCTCGTTGGAAACATCATCCGGTTTGATTAAAAAGCAAGTGCATCAGTTTGATACCAAATCGGCAAAAACCTATCAGGTAGGCACCGCTCATGACTTGGTCAAATTGGTATTGCTGCAAAGCAATATGTCCGTCTCTGAGGCCGAAAAAGGCGATAGCCGCTGGGTTTATGTGCCTAAAAGCGAGCTTGAAAGAACGATCAAAGAGGGGCATGGCGATGTGTATGGTTATGTGAATCAAAATACCAATTTGTGCCGTTTAAGGTTTGATTTAGATGCTGGTAATAACCTCGTTCTTAAAGATATTGCTAATCGCTCGGTGTTGGTGAGTTTGGTGACTGAGCAAGGTTTAGACGAAAGTCTTTATCAAGAGTGGCTTACGAAAGCGGATCAAGCCGTTGCACAGTTGCAACATGCCGAACACCATTTGCGTAAAGTGCGTTCTAAGTTTCATGGCGCTTTGCCGCATAACTTCATTGATCCGGAGCTGCCCACCGCTATGGAAGCGACGCTGCAGCATCTGCAGCAATTACTTGAATCGACTCATACCGAATGCGAAAAAACGGTGCTTCGTTTTAAAAACCTAAACCAGTTTTTTGCGTAAGGAGAGAAGATGCTTGGTGCCGATGGTTTAAATTTAGCGTTAATGATTGCCGATTCGGGCATCATTGATACGGCAGTGAATGATTTGCTTGCGCGCTCGCAAGTGATGATGATGGCTGAAAACCGCGGCGTGGCGAATTCAGTTAAAAATCACCTAACTAAGTGGCGTGGTAGTGTCAAAAAACGCATTACAAAAGTGTGTGAAACTGAGCGTTTTCAACAAGAGCTGACCTTATATCAAGAAGTAATTCACTGGGATGAAGAGACCTTCTTTACCCGGATTAACGAGATAATCAAACAGTTGGAATGGCACTCAGCATTTTATCTCCAAGCACGTCGTTTAATCGAAAAAAACAAGGGGTTGCATAACCCCATGTTCCCTCATTTCTTTTGTGACCAATGGTATCAAAGCCTTTGCCATGCGATTAAACAAGCGCAAATCAACGAACTTGAAAGTAACAAAGAAAAAGTGTTGGCCGATTTGTACCAGCGTATGGAAACCATGAAAAACATGGATAAAGTCACGGAATCGGGTGATGAAAGCAGCGTCGGTCGCTTGTGGGATATGGCATCGGCGAAGCTCAGTAAAACAGACATTAGTGTCATGAAACGCCATGCAGAATTTTTGAAAAAGAACAAAGGATTGCAAGAGATTGCTGAACAGCTTGGGCGCATGGCTGGCGAAGTAGATGACCCGGATCTCAACCGCACTCCAGCCGAAGCGCTGCAAATGGTGGAGGAGAAATCGGACGAAGCGACGGATGACATCGTCGGCATCCACGAAAGTGATGATCTGAACAAGCTGCTGCCCAACGAAACCATGTTTCTTGCCTATCCTGAACTTGAGGTGGTTTTCTACAAGCATTTAGTGGATAAGCGCTTGATGAACTATCGCATGCAAGGCAAGTCTCGCACCTTGCGTAAAGTCAAAGCCTACCAACCAGAGCACAAACAGTTTGAGATTGAAAAAGGGCCGTTCATCGTATGTGTGGACGCTTCTGGTTCCATGAGTGGTTTCCCAGAACAGTGCGCAAAAGCGATGGCTTATGCTCTGATGCAGATCGCGCTTGCTGAGAGGCGCGAGTGCTACGTGATGCTGTTTTCTACTCAGCAAATTACCTATGAGCTGACCAAGCAAGATGGCTTGCGTGAAGCGAGTGATTTTTTAAGTTATTCATTTCACGGCGGAACGGATTTAGACCCTGTGCTAGAACAATCGGTTGAACTGATGAACAGTGACAAATACCACAATGCAGATTTGGTCGTATTGTCGGATTTCATCGCACCTAAACCGCCGGAAGTTCTACTAGAAAAAATCGCGACCTTAAAACATCAAAAAAATCGTTTCCATGCGGTGAGTTTGTCTCGCTATGGTAATCCACAGTTGATGGCGATGTTTGATCACTGCTGGGCATACCATCCTAATCTCGTCGGGCGACTGATGAAAAAATGGTAACGATCACTTGATAAAAACTGATGGATTGTTGCTCTAATTGTTCGCCTTCTATCCTTTGCGGGTCGATTCTTAGTCACTTGATTCATAAGTGGAAAATTTATTGTTGACTCATTTTCTTAATCCGTTAAAGTACGCCTCGTTCTCACGGCAAAGCTCGAAAGAACAATGTCAGGAGTTAGTTGCTCAACAAAGTGAGCAGAGTTATTAAAAGCTGCAAAGCAATGTTTAATAAAAAATTTTGTTAATAACCAAATGTTGTTAATAACAAAGCTAGCGAATGTACTTCAAAAAATTTTCGATGGTGTGTAACTGATTCAGTTGACGGCATCGCAATCCAGAATTGCGTGCCCTGGTGGTGAAATTGGTAGACACAAGGGATTTAAAATCCCTCGACTTTCGAGTCGTGCCGGTTCAAGTCCGGCCCGGGGCACCATCTATTCTTTGCTCATTAAGAGCAACAAAAAATTAAAGGCGCGATGGCAGACTGGTTATGCAGCGGATTGCAAATCCGTGGACCTCGGTTCGACTCCGGGTCGCGCCTCCAAAAACAAAAAAAGACGCTTTTTAGCGTCTTTTTTTGATCTATGTGATTAAGAATCAACAGCCTGTTTAGAAAATAACGCCATCGGTATGATGGCGTTAACATGACATTGACAGCAATGTACAGAGGTGAGTGTTAAGCCGCCTTTTCGGTTTGATAATTTCCCAGTAGGGCACTGTAAATTTCTTGGTCGCTTAAGACGCCGACGAGCTGATTATTTTCCATCAGAAGAATCGGATTTTGAGTTCGATGTTTCAACTCAATCGCGCTACGCATATCAATATCAGGTGTTGTAATAATCATCATCGATGAATCAATGTTCGACATATCGCTGACTTGGGTATCCCAGTGGATAAGAGCGGTCGACGTTGCTCCATATAGCGTCAGAGTTTTATCATGTTGTGCGACCCAAACATCCTGTTTTTTGCAGACCTGCCAACGTTCGTCTTGTTGCTTTAACTGTTCGATGGGCTGCATTAACGAACGTCCTTTTAGTACGTTAAGAGGGTTAGTGTGTGCCACAAACTCTTTAACGTAGTCCGTTTTGGGTGTAAGGACAATTTCTTCTGGTTTACCGTGCTGAATCAGTTTTCCTGACTCCATAATCGCGATGTTATTACCTATTTTTAGTGCTTCATCTAAGTCGTGGCTAACAAATAAGATGGTTTTGTTGAGTTTGCTTTGTAGATCTAATAACTCATCTTGCAGTTGCGCACGAATCAGCGGATCAAGTGCTGAGAATGGCTCGTCCATTAACAGGATGTCACTGTCCATTGCAAAAGCACGCGCTAAACCGACACGTTGCTGCATGCCGCCAGAAAGTTCGTGGGGGAATTTATCTTCCCATTCAGCAAGGCCAACCATTGTTAGCTGTTCACGAGCACGTTGGTGGCGTTTTTTCTTACTCATTCCTTGCATTTCTAAGCCAAAGGCCACGTTATCTAAAACCGATAACCAAGGCATAAGGGCAAACTTTTGAAACACCATCGAGACACGATTTGTCCTTAAATTCTGAAGCGTTGCTTTATCACAGCTGGCAAGGTCAACAAAGCGTTTGCCATCTTTTAATTCTAATGATCCCCGGCTGATGGTATTCAAGCCATTCACCGCGCGTAGCAAGCTCGATTTCCCTGAACCAGACAGCCCCATCAAGACGCAAATCTCGCCTTCTTTAACAGTAAGGCTGACATTGTTTACCCCTACGACTTGACCGCAGGTATCGATAATCTCTTGGCGAGATTCACCCGCATCGAGTCGTTGCAGTGCTTCATTTGGGTTCTGACCAAAGATAACATCGAGGTTTTTAATGGTAATTGCGTCCATGATTATGCGTCCTTATTATTTTGATGTGGGGTTTTGCATAAACGATCAAGAATGATGGCGACTAAAACAATGGCTAAGCCTGCTTCAAAACCTTGAGAAATATTGACGGTGTTGAGTGCACGAATCACGGGTTTGCCAAGGCCGTCAGCCCCAACTAAGGCGGCAATCACAACCATTGAGAGTGATAACATAATGCACTGAGTGATCCCTGCCATTATGCTGGGTAGCGCTGCTGGCAACTCCACTTTGAGCAGTAAGTTCATGCGGCTAGAGCCGAATGCTTTACCCGCTTCAACTAACTCTTCCGGTACCTTAGTTATCCCAAGATAGGTGAGGCGAATGGGGGCGGCGATGGCAAAGATAATGGTCGAAATGAGCCCCGGAACAATACCCAAACCGAACAGAACTAGCGTTGGAATGAGGTAAACAAAGGTTGGTACCGTTTGCATTAAGTCAAGAATTGGGCGCATCAGCGTATAAAGCCATGGTCGATGCGCGGCGATAATGCCCAATGGTACGCCAATTAATACGGAAATCGTTGTCGCGGCAAACACCAAGACAAAGGTTTCCAGCATTTCTTGCCAGTAGCCAAGGTTTAGAATAAGCAGTAGGGCAGCAATAACAAATACCACCAATGAAATCTGACGATGCAGATACCATGCAATGGCTGCGGTGACTAAAATCGGCACGGCAGGGGGCATCCATTTAAACACATCAACTAAAGATAAAATGATGGTCTCAAGTAAGTAGGAAACAGTATCAAAAAATGTGGCTGCATGGATGGTCAGCCAGTCAACGCCACTTTCCATCCAACGACCTAAGGGGATTTTGTTCTCTGTAATAAAATTCACGGTATAGCCTTTTGGAAGGTGAAATGCTCACCTCCTCCTTTAAATTAATTTATGCTTTAAATGGCGCTAAATAGTTGCTGATAGCTTGTTGTGCAGGTGTTCCAGCTTTAGTTTTTACATTCTTTAGCCATGGAACAATACTTTCTGGATGTTTGATTAACCATTGGCGAGCGGCTTGTTCTGGTAACACGCCTTGGTTGAGAATGGATTCCATCAGTTGGTTTTCCATTTCAAGCGAGAAGGATAGGTTTTTTAATAAATTACCGACATTTGGGCATTGTGCTAGGTAGTTTTGACGCACATTGGTGTAGACATTTGCACCACCGTAGTTTGGGCCAAAGTAATCGTCACCGCCATCAAGGTATTCCATTTCAACATTGCTGTTCATTGGGTGCGGAGCCCAACCTAGAAACACAATCCACTGATTACGACGTACTGAGCGTGCCACTTGTGACACCATGCCCGCTTCACTTGACTCAACAACGCTAAAATCTTTCAGCTCAAAAGCGTTTTCATCAACCATCGATTGGATCAAGCGATTACCGTCATTGCCCGGTTCAATACCATAGATTTTGCCGCGAAATTTATCTGAAAATTGAGCGATATCAGCAAACGATTGGACACCGGCATCATAAACGTACTTAGGCACAGCGAGTGTGTATTTTGCTCCTTCCAAGTTAGCGCGTAGAGTTTCAACCGTTCCAGCTTCACGGTATTTGGCAATATCGCCTTCCATGGTTGGCATCCAATTACCGAGGAATACATCAATGTCACCGTTCGCCATAGATGAGTAGGTCACGGGTACTGAGAGTAAATCGATTTTTGTCTGATAACCTAACCCTTTGAGCAACTCTGTGGTTATTGCCGTCGTGGCGGTGATGTCTGTCCAACCCACATCAGCAAAGCGTACCGTATCGCATTGATTGGCGTAAGCGTTGGCGCTGAGCAGAGTCGTCATTGCAAGTGTGAGCACGGTTTTTTTAGTAATAGACATGTTATTTCCTTGTATTTTTGACTGACTTTATAAATTTTATGAGTAAGCGTCCGGCTTTCTCATTGGTGGTTTTATTCTTTGTTTGGTTTGCCAGTCTGGTGCAATCCATACTGGAGCTTCAGTACTGGCTAATAGCGGTTTGCCTAAAATAAGATCGGCGGCGCGCTCTGCGACCATGATGGTTGGCGCATTCAGGTTCCCGTTGGGAATGCTTGGGAATATCGAGGAATCCACCACGCGTAAAGCTTGAATTCCGCGCACTTGGCATTGGTCATTCACCACGGCCATTGGGTCGTCATCTGCGCCCATTTTGCAGCTGCAAGAGGGGTGATAAGCGCTTTCCACATTCTGTTTGACCCATGAATCAATATCGTCATCTCTTTGGATCTCTTCCCCCGGTTGAATTTCTTCACCCCGATAACTATCCAATGCTGGTTGCGCTAGAATTTCGCGGGTGAGACGAATGCAATCGCGCCAATCTTGACGATCTTGTTCGGTTGATAGGTAATTAAATGCGATAGAGGGTGAAACCGTTGGATCGCGAGAGACAATTTGTACTTGTCCTCGGCTTTCTGGCTTATTGGGCCCCACGTGAACTTGGAAGCCGTGACCATCAAAGGCCGCTTGGCCGTCGTACCGCATCGCAGCAGGTAAAAAGTGGTATTGAATATTTGGCCATTTGAGCCCTGCGCGAGAGCGAATAAACGCGCACGATTCGAAGTGGTTGGTTGCCCCTAATCCTTTACGAGTTAAGATCCATTCAGTGCCGATAAGCCCCTTGCTGATTAAACCGAGTTTACTGTTTAGTGTGATCGGCTGTTTGCAGTGGTATTGAAAATAGATCTCTAAATGATCTTGTAAGTTTTCACCCACGCCAGGCAGGTCTTGCTTCAGTTTCACACCAACTTGTTCAAGCAGCGCTTTAGGGCCAATACCTGAAAGTTGCAAAAGTTGAGGGGAGCCAATAGAACCAGCACTTGAGATCACTTCTCGCAAGCAAAACGCTTGTTGGATCTTGCCTGATTTTTCAAACTCAACGCCGATGGCCTTTTGCTCTTCAATCAAGATCTTATGTGCCACAATTCCTGTTTTTACGGTGAGGTTCGGGCGCTTCATCGCGCGGCGTAAATAGGCATTGGACGTTGAGGCGCGAACTCCAGAATCTACCGTCATATGCATTGGTCCGAAACCTTCCTGCTGATAAGCATTGTAATCGTCAGTTTCTGGATAACCGGCTTCTTTGCCCGCATCGATGAAGGCTTGATAAAGTGGGTTCAATTGCATGTCGTTACCATTACAAGTACCGACGGGTCCGTTGCCGCCACGATAAGCGTTATCGCCACCTATCCAAGATTCAGTGCGGCGAAAATAGGGTAAACAATTTTGATAATTCCAACCTTTAGCGCCCAGTGATTCCCATTCATCAAAATCGCAAGCGTGGCCACGAACGTACACCATGCCATTAATAGACGAGCTGCCACCGAGTACTTTGCCCCGTGGGCAATGTAACTGACGCCCGTCAAGATCGGGCTCTGATTCGGTTTCAAATTGCCATGCGTATTTTTCGCTGTTCATCGGGTAAGAAAGGGCGGTGGGCATTTGAATAAAAATGCTTTTATCGCTACCACCTGCTTCGAGCAGTAAAACTTGATGCTCGCCAGACTCGGTTAAGCGATCGGCAAGAACACAACCTGCTGAGCCCGCACCGACGATAATGTAATCAAAGTGATTTAACATAGAAGGCTCCTTTGACGATTAAGCATATGGGCTAGCAAAATCATCTAGCTCCACTAAAATGCTCTTGGTTTGGGTATAGTGCTTAAGGGTTTCTATGCCATTTTCACGGCCAATCCCAGAGTGCTTATAACCACCAACAGGCATTTCTGCCGGAGAGTCTCCCCAAGTATTTATCCAGCAGATCCCGGCTTGAAGTTGGTGAATTACTCGGTGTGCACGAGAAAGGTTCTGTGTGAACACTCCAGCCGCTAAGCCATATTGTGTGTCATTCGCGCGCGCGATCACTTCGTCTTCATCGCTAAACTTAAGCACTGACATTACAGGGCCAAAGATTTCTTGTTCAACATGCGGCATGTCATCAGTGCAATCAATGAAAACGGTTGGAGCAACAAAGTTGCCCTTATCTAGGCCGTTATCGGTAACTTGATAACCGCCAGTGAGCAAAGTTGCTTGGCTAGCTTTGGCTTGCTCAATCGCTGTGAGCACTTTGCTTAAATGAGGCTTGGAGATCAGTGCACCAATCTGTGTGTTGATATCCATAGGATCACCAATCACTAATTTTTCGGTGCGTTGCTTAAGCTGAGCGACAAACGCATCGTAGATATTGTGGTGTACAAAAACACGCGTCCCATGGGTACACACTTCGCCTTGGGTATAAAAATTTGCCACCATGGCAGCGGAGACAGCTTGATCAAGCTTGGCATCATCAAAAATAATGAGCGGTGACTTTCCGCCCAATTCCATAGTGACAGACTTCAAGCTGTGAGCGCTGTCTGCCATTACGGCTTTCCCGGTACCCGATTCACCGGTAAAAGAGACTTTGGCAATGTCAGGGTGGGCTGTCAGCATTTGACCTACGCGGTAATCACCTTGAACCACGTTAAAGACGCCGTCTGGCACTCCGGCTTCACTGAAGATCTCTGCCAGTTTTAATGCGCTTAATGGCGTTTCCTCTGAGGGCTTGAAAATCATCACATTGCCGGCAGCCAGTGCTGGCGCTGATTTCCACATCGCGATTTGAATCGGATAATTCCATGCGCCAATGCCCGCGCAGATGCCTAATGGCTCGCGGCGAGTATAAAAAAACTGATGGTCATTGATCGGCTGTTGCTCGCCTTGAAGCGATGGGGCTAAATTCGCAAAGTATTCAATGATGTCAGCGCCAGTAGCAATATCAACGCAATTGGCTTCTTGAATCGGCTTACCAGTATCGAGAACTTCAAGTACAGCAAGTTCATCGTTTCGTTCTCTAAGTATTTTTACTGCTTTTAGCAAAATACGGCTGCGTTCTGTTGCGGTCATTCTTGACCATATCGCAAATCCTTGCTTGGCTGAGGTGATAGCTTGTTCAATGTCATTGGCACTGGCGTGCTGCAATGTTGCTATCACTTCACCTGTTGCTGGGTTGTAGGTATCGAAACGTTCTCCTGAAGTCGCAGATCGGAGCGTTCCGTTGATATAAAGCGATTGTATTTCCATTTGAAGGCCTGAAGTGAGTTGTTATTACGCGTAAAACGCTAATTGTTTATTGAGGTAATCGTTAATGATGGAATGTGCTTGAGCAGGGTCTATTCCTTTGGGGTTTAATGCTCCGCGTAGCCAAATGCCATCAATCAGTGACGCGATACCATGAGCCACGAGGTTGACTTGTTCTGATGGGAGCAGCGGCTTGAGTTCAATCTTAAGATGAGAAAGTAAACGCTGTTCATTGACGTATTGCAGGCGATTTAGTTGTGCGTCGTGCATGGAGTAAGCCCAAAACGCTAACCATGTTTTAACAACTTGGTTTTCCGCTTGGAACCCTTTGAAATTGCCGGTTACGATGGCATTAATGCGTTCGTAATGAGCCTCTTTTGGGAGTTGGTTTAAATGCTGAGTGATGGTGGTTGAAAGCTCACGTAAAACAACACGCATTGTCTCTTCCAATAATCCATGCTTGCCGCCAAAGTAGTGATTGATAATCCCTGTCGAGACACCTGCTTCTTTGCTGATTAAAGCGATACTTGCGCCATGTAATCCAACGCGTTCAATGACTGTCATTGTTGCGGCGACAAGTTGAGGTTTGCGTATGTCTGGCATCCCTACCTTTGGCATAATTCATCCTGATTATTTTATATTGAACGATTAGTTAAATATAAAATGCCATGATAATGCTTAGAGTTCAAATCTATTTTTGCGTAATAATTGCCATTGAATTTGCATGGTTAATAATAAATATTATTTTAATTCAATTGATTACAATTAATTTTCCATAATTGTTTAGTGTGAAAAATATTTGAAGTCACCGTGTTTTTTGTTCGGTGCTAGCTTCTATCGTTCATCGAAGAAATCTTTATTGCGGATGTATTTACTCATGAGGTGATAAGAGAAGGGGCGAACTAGCCAGCTCAATAAAGACCTGCCTAATCGAATGAACGTTGGTGTGTTTTCGTAAATACGCCCATTGTAAAGCCACAGCAATTTACCCACATGCCAATAGATTAAAGGAATGGGTGGCATAAAGGTGACGATGTCGAGGTCACAACAGATACGATAGGTTTTGTGACTAAGCGCGTAGCGTTGACGAAAACGCCAATTACCAATCGCGGGTTGGCCGAATGTCACAATGCGTTTGATGCATTTTGGGTATTTCTTTTCGATGTAGTCAGCAAAGATACACCCAATAGCCCCACCCGAAGAGTGACCAGTGATGGCAATGCGTTTGCCGCTCTCGATCAGAGGAACAACGACGGCTTCCAGCCGTTGTAAAACCGATAGGCCGAGTTTATCTTCGTTGCGCGTTGGCAGGCTCTCTTGATGCAGGAGATGGTAAAAGCCCGCATGAATACGGTAATCCAATCCTAAGTGCTGACAACTGCGTGTCCACATTGCAAAGTTCAAAAGCCAATCACTGACACTGTGCGAACCTTTAATGACGACCACGGCCTCTTCTTGGTTTTTACTCCACAGCACTCGAATCATGATTTTACCAAACTGGTTACGGATGATGTGCTGACCGTTCGGGTCAAAACCGTAACGTGTCTGCCTAAACACTCTGGGATAAGCAAGGTTGCACAGCACGGCATAGCGTTCGTATTGATAGCGTTTAAGTGGTTTCACATGGCTGCTCTCGAAGATATTGAGCTAACGTAGCGATTGAATGTGAATGCTTTATTATGATCTTGATACATATGGTAATAAAGTTTGATCAATTACTAGCTCGTTTCTGGGCATTTTTGAGCTGGTGACTTTTTAAATTAGTAAAGAATGAATTAGTTCAAATATAAAAATTCGTTTGGCTTAATACTCGGGATTAGCGGTGTTTAGCACTTCAAGCAAAACCTCAAACTTTAACTATACTTTTGAAAAAGAATAACATCACGAATACTAAGCATAGATTTATCATGGAGAGCTCTATGAAGATTAATGGGCCTGTTACGCAAAAAGAAGTCTCGTTCAATGAGCGAAGTGAGTTGGTTTCCATTACTGACACCAAAGGAAAAATCAAATTCGTCAATGATGATTTTATCTCAATAAGTGGATTCAGTCGTGATGAATTAATTGGTAGTAATCATAACATGGTTCGTCATCCAGACATGCCTGAGGCAGCATTTAAAAGTTTATGGGAAACAGTTAAAAAAGGGCAAGTATGGCGAGGTATTGTTAAAAACCGATGTCAAAATGGTGACCATTATTGGGTTGATGCTTTTGTGTCACCGATACTAAAAAATGGGCAGTTAATTGGTATCCAATCGGTAAGATCTGAACCATCAAGAAAACAAGTTGTAGAGGCTGAATCTCTTTATAAAAAAATGAATAGTAATAAAAGCCTCACTCTTCCAAAGCCATCTTTGCTTGAAAAACTTACATTTAGCCAGTATTTGTTTGCCACAAATTTCGTAGTGCTAATTCTTAGTCTCATAATCTCAGTACAACAATTTGGAGCAGGTAACCTATCTATTGGAATTTCAACGATTGTTTTAATGCTTATTGTGATTTCGAATTGGTTAGTGCTTAGATTTCGAGTTTTTGCATCAGTTAAAGAGGTTGAAGAAACATTACGAAAATTATCTGAAGGTGATTTATCCTCCAACATAACTCTTACTCGACAAGATGAAATTGGAATTTTAATGCAAGCAACGAAGATGTTACAGGCTCGATATAAAGCGATATTGAGTCAAGTGATGTCAACAGCACAACGAGTGGTTGAAGACGCGGATAAGGTATCGTCTGGAAGTTACACTATGCAGCATAGTATGGCAGAACAGTCATCTCACACCTCTCAAATAGCAAGTGCAATGACGGAAATGGCTTCTACAGTACAAGAAGTCACAGAAAGCACCACCCAAGCGTCACAAATAACATTAGAAACTCAACAACATGTTGATCAGGGCGATCAATTGATTGAAGACGGTCTAAATAAGCTTTCAAATTTTTTAATAGAGCTTGACACTACTATTTCCCAAATATCAGAAGTGTCCGAACAAAGTAAAAGTATTGGGCAGGTTATTAATACCATCAGCGATATTGCGGAGCAGACAAATTTACTCGCATTAAATGCGGCTATAGAAGCGGCCAGAGCTGGTGATCAAGGTAGAGGATTTGCAGTGGTTGCAGATGAAGTTCGTAACCTTGCAAGAAGAACTCAAATGGCAACAGAAGATATTAAGTTGATGCTAGAAAATTTACAGAGTGGCGTTCAAAGCTCTTCCGCTAGAGTATCAAACAATAACATACTCGCTAAAGATGCCTTCGCGGGAGTTACTAAGGCTAGAAATACCTTTGCCGAAATTAAAGAAAGAGTTTCGCATATTAACGATATGAGTACTCAAATCGCTGCAGCTTCAGAACAACAATCAACAGTTGTACAAGATATGAATCGCTCTATAGTGGTTGTTAGCGAAAAAAGCGCAGATACTGAAGAAAATGCCCATCATCTACAAGATAAAGCAAAAGTTCTGAGTCAACAGGCGATTGACTTACAAACGCAACTAACAGATTTCACTTTATCTAAATCCAAAAAATTAGATTTTACCGAAATAAAAAATGCTCATCTTGCGTGGAAGACCAAAGTTAGATCTTATTTAAATGGTGATCATAATGCTTTAGATAAAGCTGTAGCTTGCGACCATCGATGCTGTGCTCTTGGTAAATGGTATTATGGAAAAGGCCAAAGTTTGTATAGTAAAGGTTCCGCTTTTAAAGCACTTGAACCGCCTCATGTAAAATTACATGGTGTCATTAAGCAAGTGATTGAACTCAAAGAGCAAGGTAAGTACGATGAAGCCGACCGAATCTTTGAGCAGATTGAACCTATATCTCTTGATGTAGTAGCTAGGATTAGTGATTTAGAAAAAGCAATTAATGTTTCTCTTTAACCTGCTATTACCAAATACTTATTGGGGAACTGAGCGGACTTTTTTCATCAAAGCAGTGTTCATTGTATTAATTAATAGTAAAGTAATTTGACGATTTACCCCTTTTAGCGCAACAAGCACAAAGTCCAGCCTTGATTGTGGTCGGCAGTGTGACTCGCTTGCACGACAAATTGAAGTGGTTTGGCGTATACTAAGCGCAATTTGCAAAGCAGCGGCGAACAGGCCGCTGTTTTTGTTTCTATTTGAGAAGAGAGCTCATGGAAAAAGTTGCCATTCTTGTCGACGTTCAAAACGTCTATTACACCTGTAAAGAGAAGTACCGCCAGCATTTTGATTACAACCAATTTTGGTATGTAGCCACTCAAGGGCGAGAGGTGATCAAAGCCAATGCCTATGCGATTGCTAGCCAAGATCCTAAGCAGCGCCAGTTCCACCATATTTTGCGCGGTATTGGTTTTGAGGTTCAGCTTAAGCCCTTCATTCAGCGTCGTGATGGCAGTGCAAAAGGGGATTGGGATGTCGGTATTACTCTCGATGCGATTGAGCTGGCAGAGCAAGCGGATGTGATTGTTCTGGTATCAGGAGATGGTGATTTCGAGCTATTGGTCGAGCGGATTAAACAGCGTTTTAACAAAAAAGTAGAAGTGTACGGAGTACCAAGGCTGACGGCTCAAAGCCTTATTGATGTCGCCAGCCAGTTTGTTCCAATCGAGCAAGACTTACTGTTGTAGCTCACCTTCAACAGGCACAATCTCACTATGTTGGGTATCTACCGTGCTGGTTGAAGCGGCTTGCTCTGCGTCTAATTTTTCACGTTCAGCTTTTGAAATATAACGAGGCTTATTGCTGCCGTGCAGCTTGGCATGCTTCTTTTTAAGATGCTTTTGCAGTGTTTGGTTAATTTTCTTTTTGCGGTTCATAGTCGTCTGCTCTTTGACACAAAGTCTTGGGTACATGAGGAACAAGGTGGCGCAGGATACTTGTTTTTATCTGCGATCTCAATGGGAGTTATTGGCAATGGAAAAAATGCATAGCGATCTTTTAACGGGAGAGCTGCTCAGTGAGTTTCGCACCGTAGAGGCGATGGTGAACATTTATTGTCAGCGCCATCATCGCTGTCAATCTGGACTCTGTACGTGTTGCAAAACCTTGTTGGAATATGCGCAAGTACGCTTAGATCGCTGTCCTTATGGCCAACATAAACCCACCTGTAACCGTTGCCCAATTCATTGCTATAAGCCTGAGCCGAAAGAACAAATGAGATTGGTGATGCGTTACGCAGGGCCAAGAATGTTGCTCTCTCACCCTATATTGGCGATCCGCCATCTACTGCATGAAAAACGTGCACTACCAGAAAAACCAAAGGCGCATGCATCAAATCGCCATCAACGATTGAACCGTGCGCCTTGCGATAAAATATGATCCGCTTTGCTGCGACTTATTTCCCCGCCACCCACTGGCGTTTGGTTTTGAGGCTTGAAGCCAACATATAAATACAAGTCGCCAGTAAAGCAATAAAGAGATAACCCATTAAGCCTTGCGATCTTTGCATAAACCAATCAGCGATCACGGGGCCAACCACAGAGCCGATACTGTAGCTAAACAACATAACTTGTGTCGCTGAGACAATGTAATTGGCATCGAGCTTATCACAACCTAAGTTGATGGCGATTGGGTAAAGGGCAAACGTCGCCATGCCTAAAAAAAACAAGCTGGCAGCTAATATCATCATCGTTGAATCGAACAAGGTTATGGTAATCGCCGCAGAGCCAATCAAGCAAAACAGTGCCATTAATAGTGTTCGGCCCAAAAACTTTGATAGCCAAGGCACCATAGGTTGCACCGCCATGCCACCCAAAACTACAAGCGCCATTAAGCTGCCAATATCGGTATGGCTGATACCGCGTTGTTCCAATTCAACAGGCATTAGACCGTAGATAGCCCCCAAAGTGAGCCCTGAAACTCCGCAACCGAGCAAGGCGGCATGGTTTAGTTTGAGTACCTGTTTCAGTGATAGGCTGACGGCATGCTGAGTTGACGGTTGGTCAGATTCGCCATAAATCAGCACCACACTGGCGATTAATAGCAAGGTAATGATGGCAATGAAAGGCACGCCGCCTGATACGCCTAAATAACCAATCCCTAATTGGCCCAATGCCGTGCCGCCGTAAAGCGCCGCCATATAAATACCAAGGCGTTTTGCTCGGCCTTTTTCATCACCATGCAATAGCCAAGACTCGACGACTACAAAGACACCAGCCACCGCAATACCAGCAACAAAACGTGCCACTAACCAAGCACTGGCATAGTGCAGAGCAGGTAAGGCAAAAATGGTTAACATGAGTAGCGCTAAGCACCATACAAAAGCGTTTCGGTGGCCAACGCGGTTGACAACAGGTTCAACGATTAATGCGCCGATCAATAAGCCAGCGTAAAAGGCACTGGCAAGCCAGCTTGCCAATGAGCTCTCAAGCCCGTAGTGCGGCAACATCAATGGGATCAGGCTCATTAAATAGCCTGAGGCAATCGCATAAAGCGATAGCGCAATGACCGGAACGGAAATGCGAGGTGAAGACGCGTTCACAGTGATGTTGTCCATTGACTTTGCCTCAAAACCAGAATTGATGGGATATTTTGCGGCGAATATGGAGCTGATATTGAGAAAGGTAAAACGAAAAATTATGTTCTTAACGATTAATTTTATTAATCGAAAATAAAGCAAGAGAAATGATCAGTAAAGTTGGCATAAATCGATAAAAAATGCCAACTTTATTATTGGTTATAATGATGGATTATTTCAATATGGCTTGGTTTAACCATTGATCAAATTGATTTTTTGGTAAAGCGCCATTGATCATATCGACTCGTTGACCATTTTTAAACACCATAATGGTTGGAATGCTGCGAATTTGAAATTTTGTGGCGAGGCTTTGTTCACTTTCAGTATCAATTTTTATAAAGCGAATGTTTCCTTTTCGTTCCGTCGCAGCATCACTGAATACAGGAGCAAAACCCACACATAGTTTTAATGGATGCTAATATCTTATCAAGTGATTGACAATACATTGTAAACTCTAAGAAATATATATAATGTAATTGTAACATTTGTTGACAACTTATCACCTCAGGGCTAGCGTTATCTATAGTTAGAAAATAAGGTCGGTTTCACACATGGACACTTCAATTTTATCAAACCTTTCGCTTCTATCGAATGTTTTAGCTACGACCTATCGAACTCAATTAAGGGAAGCTATATATATAGCTAACGTAAATAAACCAGAAACAAAAAGAGAACAACTTTTAAATATTTATTCAGCCTTCGTTTACTCGCAGGGGGCTGATAACTTCAATCCACTAGAGTTTATCAATAACAAATATAGGCTGCTAGAGCATGTTGATCTTGTCATTGGTTTTATATATGCATCGAGTGAAGTAAAGAATGTAACAAAACGTCACCAAGCTAGAGGTCTTTATAATGCATTTTTCGAACTAGCAAAAGCGGTTAACCTAAAACTTCCCGAGCAAAGTTTCTCAAGCGATAAAATTAACCAATACGTACAAGCTTGCATTGATAAATACCAAGCACTCCCTGTTCATTGTGAGAAGCGGGAGTATCTAAATGGCTGGTCAGTCACTTCTCAGAGTCGTGAGCCAGCATCCGTGAACCTCGACTTTATCTATGTGAAATACTCTCGTGAATATGCATTAAAAATTAATGAAACTCTTAAAGATTATGCGCTTACACAAAAAACGACAACGTTAAAACGATGCTTGTCAGATATAACTGGCTTGCTAGAATCAGTTGCTATGCTTGATGCTTATGCTACCGTTGAATCTTTTGAAAGCCTCCTGAATGCAAGCCATGTTCATTCCACCTTTTACAAAGCGTATCAGATTCAAATGTCGCAGTGTATCGCCAAGGGAAATGATTTATACACTTTTAATAGAGCATTTATAAGCTCAATTGATGCATATGAGTCTGCATTTATCAACACGAAAGTATTTCCAGCACCGTTGAAACCATTTATCAAGCCTGATGTAAAAACCATTAAAAACCCACCGAGCTTTTCTACTGGCGGTAAAGCGAGTGAAGCTGAAAAAATCATCTGGTTTTCTGATATTCCTTTGCATATCAAAGATGAAGAAGTGATAAATATCATAGAAGCACGGCTTAACCGTATGATGATATTCATGCGTGAAGCATTCGATAATAAATTTAAAAAGCTCAAAGAGAGGCAAGTCAGAAATAAGGCGCTTCGCATGGAAGGATTGGTAAAACCTCTTACGGGTAATGTAGGGAGAAGAGGTAAAGGAAAGGTTGACTTTGCTATCGGCACTGCGTATCTAGCGAATACTATTGCCACCTTCGAGCACTATGGCATCAATGGATACACTGGCGCTCAATACGAACAATTCCTCTGTTTTTCAGGTAATACTGACACATTGCTTAAAGAGCTAAACTTGCCTACTAACGAAACCTTATTAACGTTAACCTCGCTTCTTGTGATGGAACACCCGAAGATTACACCTAGCTGGCTTCAAAAACTTCAACTGTTTGACGAACACGGCAAAAAATCGGATATTTTCAATCAGGTGATCAATACATCTTATCAAGTGAAAAGGGCCGCAGAGGGAGAACCTTAGCGCAGCAGGACGTTATTCTCAATGAATACTCAAAGTCGATTGTTGATTTCATTATTGAGCACACATCAATAGCGAGAGAGCAACTTAAAGCCATTGGGAACCCTAACTGGAAGTTCCTCTTGCTGACCTGTTCACTTAATCAAGCCAAAAAACCATCATCAAAGTCGCAACTGTACAAGACACATCAACCGCTATTAAACGACTTCTTTGAATCTCACAATCAAACTTTAGGTGGCGATGGCTTATCGAGTGAGGAAATTGAGTTAATTTCAAGCTCTCTAATTCATCGTGCAATTCGTCGCCATAAAGGGCTTCAAATCTATCTCGAAACTCGCTCACAAAGTGCTGTTTCTGAAGCTCTTGGGCATAAAGAAATGAACACTCAGATACTTGAATCGTACCTACCGAAACCTCTGATGGAGTTTTTTACTCAACGTGTTATTCGACAGTTCCAGAATGCGATAATCATAAAGGCGATGGAGGGCTCTCCGTTCTTGTTGGATGCCGTTAATATGTCTTATGAAGAAGTAAAAGAGTTTCTTGAAAATCATGGTATTAAAGAGGTTCCTGACTTAAACGCTAAGGCGTTTGAAAGCGCCAAATCGGATGCAGGACAAACTATTTTTGACAGTATCGTGTTTACAATAACCGTGCCGTTAATTCAGCTTCTAATTAGCATTCAAGAGTTTATAAAAAGTAATTCTGAGCAAGATACAGTGCATTTTCAAAATGAATTGGTTGAGCACTGGTATAACTGTGCTGCCTACTTACTGTCTCGCTTTGAGCGTGGTGATTTCGAAGATGATGATATTGAAGAAATGTATTATGAAGCCAAAAGTAAACCGCTGAACACAAACGTGATTAAAGGGGCCATTTCGTGTTAGTTGCAATTGATAATCATGCGTACATTGAAAACTTGATGGATGAAATCCTGGATAATCCTCAATTACTTAACGGTATGCATGTAGACACACTCGCACAGCTTACGTCTTATGCTGTCGAAAAAGATGACTTTCGAGTGTTGTCACTCGTTTCAGAACTGCACACAGGTATCCCATTTTCCGATAACCACTTACCCGATTGGTGGCAGTCTGATTTTTACGATGACATCACTAAAATTAAATTTGAACATCAAAAAAGTGCCAAGGAAGTGCGTTGGTGTAATGTTATTTTAGAGGACGGCGAACGGTTAACAAGCAAGAAACATCAACCACTATTAAATGCTTTTAAATACTGGCTAATCGCCTGTGATAACCCCCTTGAAAATGGTGGTAAGCTTACATCATCATCCTTCGCTTCAAAGATGTTTGAAAACATACTGACATTAATTGATGTCATTCTACTTAATAGCGCAGCGTTAAAGCTTACTGCGTATTTCGGAGCATTCCGAACAGCCATTTCGGTATGACCCGAACACCTATTTCGGTTTAATCCGAACGTACATTCCGCGATTATCCGAACACTTTTAAGCGAACTCCGAAATCAGCGTTCGGAA
>NZ_CAWPIM010000065.1:0-553 GCF_963888245.1 Vibrio sp. B4-6 | reverse complement strand
TTGATTTTGCCGGACTCAATTTTGAAAACTTACCGAAGTAAGCTTTCCCAAGAACACTTGAATGTGTTTGGTATCAATACGTTAAACGCATTGATGTTGAGAACTTTTATTTGATAACAACAAACACATTCGTTGTTATCAGTCAGCTTTCCAAATTGTTAAAGAGCACGATTTTCTAATGAAAACCATTTTTAAAAACACTATTACTAGTGCGCTTAAAGATGGTGGAGCTATGCGGGATCGAACCGCAGACCTCCTGCGTGCAAGGCAGGCGCTCTCCCAGCTGAGCTATAACCCCATCAGGTGTGTGATACTGTGTGCCAATCTTCTGGGAGGAAGAATTGGTGGGTCTGAGTGGACTTGAACCACCGACCTCTCGCTTATCAGGCGAACGCTCTAACCACCTGAGCTACAGACCCAGCATCGTCTCTTAAACTGTATAAACCATCAATCTGTGTGGACACTCATCAGTGTAATCTTCGTATAAGGAGGTGATCCAGCGCCAGGTTCCCCTAGCGCTACCTTGTTACGACTTCACCCCAGTCATGAACCA
>NZ_CAWPIM010000064.1:0-559 GCF_963888245.1 Vibrio sp. B4-6 | reverse complement strand
TCTAGTCACAATCAAACTATTTTGGAATATATCACAATGAAAAAATTAACAATTCTAGCTCTTTCATCACTGGCTTTCTTCTCATCTAACACTTTTGCTAGAGATGATGTGGGTAATTATTCGATTAAAAAGGCAATGAGCTCCGAAGTGGCTAAATCTAAATTAGGCTCTGAAGTTTCATTTTACTTTGGCGAGCAGAGTTACGGCAAAGTTCTCAAAGAATTAGGTGAATTTAAAACCAGTAAAAAAACGAACGCTTTCAATAAAACAGATGAAGAAGCGTGCAACTGGGTTTTTCTTTCTGCCATGATTGCTCTTAAAGACAGAGCGATAAAAGAGGGTGGAAATGTAGTAGTTAATATCAAATCAAATTACAAAAACAACCTCACTTCAAGCAACGATACTTTTCAATGTGGTGCTGGAGCCGTAATGGCTGGAGTTGCATTGAGTGGTGAAGTTGTGAAGCTCAAAAAATAAGCATAACAAACGGTTAAAGAGGGATTGCCAACGCTCGTCGACTTTAGTTCAAAATTGAAATTCAGCGTTTACGGCGTGTTTT
>NZ_CAWPIM010000063.1:0-563 GCF_963888245.1 Vibrio sp. B4-6 | reverse complement strand
TGTCCTAAGTCGAAGCATGTAGAGCTAACAAAAACTGTCGGCTTATATCCAATTGGCATACTTTTTCCTCGTGCTTATTTTATCTTGCGCTCTAACGCCCGGCTAAGGGGTTGACAACGCACCGCCGGACTCAAAAAACACACTGTAAACGCTGAACTTCAATTTTGCACTAAAACCGCCACGCGTTGGCAATCCCTCTTGAGCCGTTTGTTAGGCCAACAGATTGACAACGACACTTTCAAAACTAAAGAACGAGCTTGTTTGTAAATTTGAAGTAAATTAAACCATTCATTTATAAACTAAAATGCTAAATCAGCAAAGAAACAAAAAAAACTCAAATTGAGCGGTTTGGAAGAAAAGTGACGAGCGTAGCATGCTCGGCGGACGTTTGGATGCTGAAGGTTATTTTGCCGCTGAATTTACAACACTAAACAACTGCGTATTTCGGTGATTGCGAACGCTTGTTTCGGTTTATTCCGAACACCTTAACCAGCACTTTTTCTCTTTCCCTATTTTTACTCTAAGTGTTCGGATTGCGCCAGTTTTCTCATTGATTCTCCTCC
>NZ_CAWPIM010000062.1:0-592 GCF_963888245.1 Vibrio sp. B4-6 | reverse complement strand
TAACGCCGCGTTAAGTGGTGAGCAACGCTACCACTCTACCTAAACCATTGTGACATAAACACTTAACCCAAAGTAAGCCGAAAATGCCAAGCGTTGGGAATCCGTCTTAAACGCTTTGTTATGTGTTAATTACGTTCGTTGATGTAGTCGATTGCAAATTCAATATGTGCTATTAGCTCTTCAACACATTTGGGGAAATAATACTCTGCATCATCAGAGTCTAAGTTGTCTTTAGGCAATAACGTATATTCAATTTCATCGTTAAACAAAGGGTAAAGATTATGAGTAAGGTAGTTTCGGCGAACCAGTATAAACGCCAAAACTTCACTAAGTTCATCAGTAACCAATTCATGTTTTTTACAGCTTCCAACAAGCTGACCTAACATAGCTCGCCTAAGGTTGTATCCCACCTTAATACTACTCGCGAGAACAATTGATTTTAATGCTGACTCCAACTTCCCCGACATCAATAACAGTCGCCCCAAACTTTCACAAAAACGCTCACTTTTGAGTAACTCATCGTAAAACTCTAGAGACATTGCTAAATTATTCCTTTACACATAACGCCCGGCTAAGGGGTTGACAACGCACC
>NZ_CAWPIM010000061.1:0-672 GCF_963888245.1 Vibrio sp. B4-6 | reverse complement strand
TAACAAACGGCTCAAGAGGGATTGCCAACGCGTGGCGGCTTTAGTTCAAAATTGAAGTTCAGTGTTTACAGTGTGTTTTTTGAGTTCGGCGGTGCGTTGTCAACCCCTTAGCCGGGCGTTAGGCAAAGTGAGTTTTTATCAGCTAAATCGAGTTGGAATTGAACGGTAAATTCCATGTTTTCTGGCTTAAGTTAAGCAATAAATAGTCATCACATATTTGTTGTTTCTTGATCGCGTTGAGTTGCTTGGCGCTGTAAATTCAGCGGCAAAATAACCTTCAGCATCCAAACGTCCGCCGAGCATGCTACGCTTGTCACTTTTCTTCCAAATCGCTCAATTTGAGTTTTTTGTTTCTTTGCTGATTTAGCGTTTTGGTTTATAAATGAATCGGTTAGCTAGTTTTAAGTTTACAAAAAAGCTTGTTCTTTGGTTTTGAAAGTGTCGTTGTCAATCGGTTGGCCTAACAAACGGCTCAAGAGGGATTGCCAACGCGTGGCGACTTTAGTGCAAAATTGAAGTTCAGTGTTTACGGTGTGTTTTTTAAGTTTGGCGGTGCGTTGTCAACCCCTTAGCCGGGCGTTATGCTACCAGTCGAAATCTTCAATAAGGAATACTATGAAACAGAACATTGTCCATATTGCTTTAGTTGTAAAAGATTATGATGAAGCCATT
>NZ_CAWPIM010000060.1:0-685 GCF_963888245.1 Vibrio sp. B4-6 | reverse complement strand
ATCAATAACAGTCGCCCCAAACTTTCACAAAAACGCTCACTTTTGAGTAACTCATCGTAAAACTCTAGAGACATTGCTAAATTATTCCTTTACACATAACGCCCGGCTAAGGGGTTGACAACGCACCACCGAACTTAAAAAACACACTGTAAACTCTGAATTTCAATTTTGCACTAAAACCGCCAAGCGTTGGCAATCCCTCTTGAGCCGTTTGTTAGGCCAACCAATTGACACCGACACTTTCACAACCAAAGAACGAACTTTTTTGTAAACTTGAAACCAACTAACCGATTTATTTATAAACCAAAATTCTGAATCCGCAAAGAAACAAAAAACTAAAATTGAGCGGTTTGGAAGAAAAGTGACGAGCGTAGCATGCTCGGCGGAAGTTTGGATACTGAAGGTTATTTTGCCGCTGAATTCACAACGCTAAACAACCCAACGCGATCAAGAAACAACAAATATGTGATGATTGTTTATTGCTTAAGTTCAACCATCAAAACATGGAATTTACCGTTCAATTTCAACTTGATTTAGCTGATAAAAACTCACTTTGCCTAACGCCCGGCTAAGGGGTTGACAACGCACCGCCGAACTCAAAAAACACACCGTAAACACTGAACTTCAATTTTGCACTAAAGTCGCCAAGCGTTGGCAATCCCTCTTGAGCCGTTTGTTAGGCCAA
>NZ_CAWPIM010000059.1:0-691 GCF_963888245.1 Vibrio sp. B4-6 | reverse complement strand
GTCAATTGGTTGGCCTAACAAACGGCTCAAGAGGGATTGCCAACGCGTGGCGACTTTAGTGCAAAATTGAAGTTCAGTGATTACGGTGTGTTTTTTGAGTTCGGCGGTGCGTTGTCAACCCCTTAGCCGGGCGTTAGGCAAAGTGAGTTTTTATCAGCTAAATCGGGTTTGAATTGAACGGTGAATTCAATGTTCTCATGGCTGGACTTAAGCAATAAATCGTCATCACATATTTGTTGTTTCTTGATCGCGTTGGGTTGCTTAGCGCTGTAAATTCAGCGGCGAAATAACCTTCAGCATCCAAACGTCCGCCGAGCATGCTACGCTCGTCACTTTTCTTCCAAATCGCTCAATTTGAGTTTTTTGTTTCTTTGCTGCGTTGGAGTTTTGGTTTATAAATGAATCGGTTAGTGTTTTTCAAGTTTACAAAAAGCTTTGTTCTTGGGTTTTGAAAGTATTGTTGTCAATTGGTTGGCCTAACAAACGGCTCAAGAGGGATTGCCAACGCGTGGCGGCTTTAGCGTAAAATTGAAGTTCAATGTTTACAGTGTGTTTTTTGAGTTCGGCGGTGCGTTGTCAACCCCTTAGCCGGGCGTTAGGTATTTGGAGGCATCATGAGATCAATCTTGTTGATTATTTGTACTGTTTTATTAAACGGCTGCTTGGGTATGCCCGAATCAGTAAAGCCTGT
>NZ_CAWPIM010000058.1:0-775 GCF_963888245.1 Vibrio sp. B4-6 | reverse complement strand
AGCGGCAAAATAACCTTCAGCATCCAAACGTCCGCCGAGCATGCTACGCTCGTCACTTTTCTTCCAAACCGCTCAATTTGAGTTTTTTTGTTTCTTTGCTGAATTAGGGTTCTGGTTTATAAATGAATCGGTTAGTTTGTTTAAAATTCACAAAAAATCTCGTTCTTTGGTTGTGAAAGTGTCGGTGTCAATTGGTTGGCCTAACAAACGGCTCAAGAGGGATTGCCAACGCGTGGCGGTTTTAGTGCGAAATTGAAGTTCAGTGTTTACAGTGTGTTTTTTAAGTTCGGCGGTGCGTTGTCAACCCCTTAGCCGGGCGTTAGGCAAAGTGAGTTTTTATCAGCTAAATCGAGTTGAAATTGAACGATAAATTCCATGTTTTCTGGCTTAAGTTAAGCAATAAATAATCATCACATATTTGTTGTTTCTTGATCGCGTTGGGTTGCTTTTCGCTGTGAATTCATCGTCAAAATAACCTTCAGCATCCAAACGTCCGCCGAGCATGCTACGCTCGTCACTTTTCTTCCAAACCGCTCAATTTGAGTTTTTTTGTTTCTTTGCTGATTCAGTATTTTGGTTTATAAATGAATCGGTTAGTTTGTTTCAAGTTTACAAAAAAGCTCGTTCTTTGGTTGTGAAAGTGTCGGTGTCAATTGGTTGGCCTAACAAACGGCTCAAGAGGGATTGCCAACGCGTGGCGACTTTAGTGCAAAATTGAAGTTCAGTGATTACGGTGTGTTTTTTGAGTTCGGCGGTGCGTTGTCAACCCCTTAGC
>NZ_CAWPIM010000057.1:0-824 GCF_963888245.1 Vibrio sp. B4-6 | reverse complement strand
GAAATATAACAAACAATTTAAGAGTGATTCCCCACGCTTGGCATTTTTGGTTTGGGTCAAGTTTAGTGTTTACGGTGTTCAAGTTAAGTGTCGTGGTTGCGTGGCTCACACCTTAATTGGGCGTTATATTTCGGATGAAATTATGAGTTCAAATGAAGATGAAAACATTGTTCGTGAGTACTTAGCTACTCGCTTTGATAAAGTGATTCATGAGCCTGATGGTAATGTGTCTCCTGACTTTCTCGTGAACGGTAAAATTGCAATTGAAGTTCGGCGATTAAATCAGCAATTTCGGGGCGCCAAAAAGACCGTTGGCTTAGAAACGGATCAATTCCGTTTAATGGATGCTATTCGAAGAAAACTATCGAAATATCCTTTGGATAAAACGTCCAAAAGCTACTTTGTGACAGTTTCCTATAAGCGTCCAATTGGAAAGTTGTCTTCGATAGTGAGCAACTTAGAAGAAGCAATAAATAAATTTCAACTTGCAGGTGAACCAATACCTTACTCTTGCAAACTCCACCAAAATGTACAGTTTGAGATTGAACTAGAGCGTCCTATTAGGGATATGAAATATAAAGTTGGTATTGAGGTTGATGAAGATAGTGGTGGTTGGGTAGTTGATACCTATGCCAAGGATACAAACCACTGTATTGACGAAAAGGTCATGAAAATTCAGTCCAACTATAGCAAATATCCTGAATGGTGGTTGGTGTTTGTGGATCACATAGGGTTTATGGCTTCGGATGACGTGGAAGACATAAAGCAATGCCTAAGTCGTCCAGAACACATTGCGAAAATTCTTGTACTAGATATCAAAGGTA
>NZ_CAWPIM010000056.1:0-858 GCF_963888245.1 Vibrio sp. B4-6 | reverse complement strand
TAACGCCCGGCTAAGGGGTTGACAACGCACCGCCGAACTTAAAAAACCACTGTAAACACTGAGCTTCAATTTTGTACTAAAGCCACCACGCGTTGACAATCCCTCTTGAGCCGTTTGTTAGAGCGCTTAGTAGTACAGATTGTGAATTTTCTTTAATTCTCTTTCAAAGCTATCGACATCTGGAGACTCTAAGACAAAAGTGAAGTCTAACGTTACATGCTCTCCACTACTCGCAATACTTTGTAATGCTGCAGGAATTTCAGTATGAACACGATTAACAAACTCTTCAATTTTGAATAACGGGTCATCAGCAAAGCCAGATAGAACGTCTAATATAGGCTCGAAGTCTTCGTGAACTTCAAGCGTAGTAAACGAAAGTTTCCAGTTTATTATTTTCTCATATACTTCGAGTAACCTCTGGCAAACATGCTGGATTTTTTTGTAATCCCCTTCTTGTCCAGGCTCTCCAAATGATCTCGTTACAGCGTCATTGACTAAGGTTGTTGCTATCCTAATTAGCTTGAGCATTTCGTTATTTTGAACGGTAATCCAAGCAAAAACATCTGAAGGATTATCAATTGAAATCACATTACTAAATGAGACCCCATACTCTAAATCGAATTTCTTGTGCTCCAAACGTTCAAGGTATGACTTACATAATTCGGCGAACAGCAAATGCTCCCACCCATCTGGTTTTTCAAGCACTAACCTTGCTGATTTAGGTGGGTATTGAGCAGCAGAAAGAACAATATCATTGTCTTTCAGCTTTTTTCTGGCATCCAGTGAGTCCATAAAAAGATCGGGGATTTGCTGAAGAAGCGCAGATTTTATATCTTGTGCAGTGTCAAACTTATACAC